>NZ_JBQEOE010000002.1:203999-240052 GCF_052045105.1 Lysobacter sp. 22409
GCCGGCGGACGCCGCGGACCGGTCGACACCGGGGAAGACGCGCCCCTGCCGTCACCACCACGACGCGGTGATCGGCGGACCCGCCGCGCTATCTGCGCGGACGTAGGCCTGGAGGCTGCGTTGTCGGCTTTCGCGCGTGGCGCGGGAAACCGTCCCCTACCCCTTCTGGGGGTACCTGCGTCGCCGCCGCGAGGTCGGTCGCGACAGCGGCAAAACCCTGCCGCCGCGCCTACAAGGCGGCGGCTGCGCTCGGCGGCAGTGCCCGGCCGCGGATCGAGGTCACCGCCACCACTGCATCGACGCTGGCATCGCCGGCATGGACGCGATAGGTGTAGGTATCGACCCCTTCGAAATCCGGATCGGGCGTATAGGTCGCCTGACCGTCCTGCAAGCTCACCGCACCGTGCCTCGGTGCCTCGACGATGCTGTAGCTCAACGAGGCGCCGCTGCCGATCGAACCGCGCAAGGCGACCGTCGAGGTCGCGCCGTCGACGCTGTTGGTGACCAGATCGGATGCGGCCAGCGGTTCGTAACGCTTGAAGCCGCGCACGCTGTCTTCGACCAGGACCATCGGATGACGGCCGTCGGCGTGACCGAAGCCGGCTTGGGTGAACATCGGCGTCGACGGACGCAGCTCATCGCTGCGCTTGGACATGAAAGTTTCGCTGTGCGCGTCGCGCGCAAAGCCGTGGTTGGAACTCGAACTCGGGGCGCCGAACGCACCGGCACTGCTCGCGAGCAGCGTCAGGCACAGTACGACGGGCCCCTGGATACTCTTGCACAACATGCCTACTCCTTGGTCTGAATGGAAACGGATCTATCGTCTGTTCCGGACCGCGCCTGCCTGCGCTGGATCGATGTTCGATCGCTATGGCGACCGGGGATCCTTCTCCTGCATCGCCCTGTCCGGACCCGCTTGCGACCTCCTGTCGCCACCGGGAAAGCATGATCGCAGGCAGGCGTCGCAGAGGCCGAGACGGTGGAAGACGCGAGTGGAATTTCGTTGATCCGTGGCGACGCACCCAGGCCGGAGAGCTTCGCTCCGGTTCGCGAACAACGGGGTTTTCGACGGCCGTGCAACGACCGGGAGGGCGTCGTGCGATACAGCCTGTCGGATAATCCACACCCTCGTCGCAGACGCTGCGATTTCGCGCTTGTTCGCCGAGACGTTCGCGCGTGCGACAACGCGGTCGCGGCTTGCGCCGCTCCTACCCTATGAAGCCACCCCCAAGGCGATTGGATCGCAAACGACGAAGGCCCGCGGATGCGGGCCTTCGAGGGTCGAACCATGGACGGCGATGCCTAACTTATGCATGACCGGCGCTATCGCGCGCTAGGCCATGCGGTTCGCCTCAATATTTCCCCATGAAATCGCGCTTGCCGATGTTGACGCCGTGGCCGCGCAGGATCGCGTAGGTGGTGGTGACGTGGAAGAAGAACTGCGGCAGGCCGTAGTGCACCAGATAGTCGTGCCCGCCGAAGCGGCGTTCCTTCGGCGTGCCCGCACGCAGCACCACTTCGCGGTCTTCGGCGCCTTCGAACAGGGCCGGCTCGAGGCCGTCGACGAAGGCGATGGTCTTGGCGATCAGCGCCTGCAGTTCGGCGAAGCTGCGTTCCTTGTCGTCGTAGACCGGCACCTCGACGTCGGCCAGGCGCGCGCTCACGCCCTTGGCGAAGTCGCAGGCGATCTGGACCTGGCGCAACAAGGGGAACATGTCAGGGAACAGACGCGCCTGCAGGTAGGCGTCGTGGTCGATCTTTTGCTCGGTCGCATGGGCTTCGGTACGGGCCAGGATCTCGGCCAGGCTGCCGAGCAACTGCTTGAGCACCGGGACGGACGCGGAATACATCGAAATGGGCATGGTGGCGGGATTCGTGCAGGGGAAAGCCGCCATGGTACGACGGCGGCGTGTCCGCTGCCCTGCCGCGCCGAGGCGGCAGGCGCAGGCATCACGCCGGCGACTTGGCGCGGCGGCGCGGTTTGACCTGCTGCAAGGCCGCCGCCCAACGCTGAGCGCCCGCCCCCTGGTCGCCCCAGGTATCGTCGGGGTTGGCCAGCCGGCAACGGTCGATCGACAGGCAGCCGCAGCCGATGCACTGGTCGAGGGTGTCGCGCATCAGGGTCAGGTTGGCGATGCGCTGCTCGAGCTCGTCCTTCCAGGTGGCCGACAAGCGCGACCAGTCGCTGCGGGTCGGCACGCGCGAGTCCGGCAAGGTGTCCAGCGCCTCGCGGATGGTCGCCAGGGGCATGCCGACGCGCTGGGCGACGCGGATGATGGCGATGCGGCGCAAGGTGTCGCGACTGTAGCGGCGCTGGTTGCCGGCCGTGCGCAGGCTGTGGATCAGGCCCTTCGACTCGTAGAAGTGCAAGGCCGACACCGCCACGCCCGAGCGCTCCGCGACCTGGCCCACGGTCAGCTCCATCGTCATACTCATCGGCTATTGACCTCAACTTATATTGAGGTTCTATGCTGCACTCGGTCTCATTTCGACGTCAAGCCATGGCCCCCACCCACGCTTACGAACGCACCACGACGTCCCTGCCCGTCCCGCCGCAGGTCAAGGCGGTGGTATTCGACCGTTATGGCGCGCCCGAAGTCCTGCACGCCATCGAACTGCCGATGCCGCAGGCCGGCCCCGGCGAGGTGCGGATCCGCGTCCGCGCGGCCGGCGTGCGTCCCAGCGACATCGCCCTGCGCCGCGGCATCGGCGCCGCCGATGCCGGGCACGCGTTTCCGCGCCGCCTGGGCAACGAGTTCGCCGGCATCGTCGACCAGGTCGGCGCCGGCGTACGCGACCTCGAAGTCGGCGACGAAGTGCTCGGCTGGGCCGTGGCGATGAGTTATGCCGAAGTGCTGACCGTGCCGGCCGAACAAGTGGTGCACAAGCCCGAGACGATGTCCTGGGCGGTCGCCGGCGCCCTGCCCTCGACCGGCCAGAGCGCGCTCGGCGCCTTGCGCGTGCTCGGCGTCGAACACGGCCACACCGTGCTGATCCATGGCGCCGCCAGCGGCATCGGCAGCGTCGCGGTGCAACTGGCCCGGGCCTGGGGCGCGCAGGTGATCGGCAGCGCCGCCGCCAACGATCACGATTATCTGCGCTCGCTCGGCGCACAACCGGTGCTCGACGACCGCGAAGGCATCGAACAGACCCGCGCACTGGCGCCGCAGGGCGTCGATGCGATCTTCGACGCGCTCGGCAGCGAAGTCCACGAGGGCTGGCTGGCGCTCGGCGCCGCGCCCTCGCGCATCGCTACCTTGTGCGACTCCGACCAGGCCCGGCGTCTCGGCCTGCGCACCTTGCGCAGCCAACGCAGCCGCGCGCATCTGCGCGAGCTGATGGCCATGCACGTGCGCCACGGCCTGCTGGTGCATGTGCGCGAAATGTTCCCGCTGACCCGCGCCGCCGAAGCGCATCGCGCGGTCGAACGCGGTCACGGCCGCGGCAAGGTCGTGTTGATGGTCTACGAAGCGATAGAGACGAAGCACAGCGCATGAACGACGCCAGCGCACTCGAACGCCCGCTCGCCGATGCCGGCCTCGGCCTGGCGCCGACTCACGACGAAGCGGCTGCGGTTCCGGAAAGTCTGTACGCGCCGCGTTACCGCAGCCTGACCATCGGCGCGGTCGCGCTGGTGGCCTTGGTCGCCTTCGAAGCCCTGGCGGTGACCACGGCGATGCCGACCGTCGCCCGCGCGCTCGACGGTCTGGCGCTGTATGCGCTCGCGTTCGGCGGCACCCTCGCGGCGAGCGTGGTCGGCATGGTCGCGGCCGGCCGTTGGGCCGATGCGCGCGGGCCGGTCGCCCCGTTGCGCCAGGGCATCGTCTGGTTCGCCCTGGGTTTGATCGCAGCCGGACTGGCGCCGTCGATGGGCTGGCTGATCGCCGGCCGCGTCATCCAGGGCTTCGGCGGCGGATTGATCTCGGTCGCCCTGTACGTGGTGGTCGGCCGGGTCTATCCGCCGCAACTGCGGGTCAGGATCTTCGCCGCGTTCGCCGCGGCCTGGGTGGTGCCGGCGGTGGTCGGCCCGGCGATCAGCGGCGCGATCGTCGAGCACGCCGGCTGGCGCTGGGTGTTCCTGTCGGTGCCGATCGTCGCGGTGTTGGCGGCGTGGCTGGTGCTGCCGTCGCTGCGCAAGCTCGGCCCGACCGCCGGCGGCGCCGATGCCGGCAACGATCAACGCACACGTCTGCTGTGGGCGCTGTTGACCACGGCCAGCTTGCTCGCCCTCCACTACGGCGGCCAGCAACGCGGCTGGCTGGCCTGGGCGGTGCTGGTCCCTGCGCTCGCTGCGCTGGCATTGGCGGCATCCCGCTTGCTGCCGCGCGGCGCCCTGCGCGCCGCACGCGGCCTGCCGACGGTGGTCTCCCTGCGCGGCATCGGCGCGGGCGCGTTCTTCCTCACCGAGGCCTATATCCCACTGTTGCTGTCGCAGGAACGCGGGCTGTCGCCGACCTGGGCCGGGCTGGTGTTGACCCTGGGCGCGGTCGGCTGGTCGAGCGGCTCCTGGTATCGCGGACGCACCGCGGTCGCGGCGGCGCCGCAGCGCTTCCTGCAGGCCGGCATGGCGATGGTCGCGCTCGGCGTGATCGCGATCGCGGCGCTGGTATGGACCCAGGCGCCGCTCGCGCTCGGCGTCGCCGGCTGGATCGTCGCCGGCCTCGGCATGGGCCTGATCTACCCGACCCTGTCGGTGCTGATGCTCGAACTGTCGCCGCCCGAACAGCAGGGCGTGAACTCCTCGGCGCTGCATCTCGGCGATGCGATCTTCACCGCCACCGCGCTGGCAGTCGGCGGCTCACTGTTCGCGGCACTCATGACGCACTCGCATACCCTGGCCTATCTGTGCGGGTTCGGCATTGCGCTCGGTTTGGCCTTGTTGGGCTTGGTGCTGGCGGCGCGGGTGCGGGTGGCCAGGGCGGCGCTGTGAATCGGGTCGGGTCCATGGCGAATCCCCCTGCAGGAGCGGCGTGAGCCGCGACCACGGGACGCGTTGAGTCAGCAAGGCAGATGTCGCCCATCGAAGCGGCGCACTTTCGCCAGCGCAGGAGCGGCGCGAGCCGCGACCGCGTTGGTTCGGCCAGTATCACCGGCCGGGATGGATATCTGTCTCAACCACGACGCCGTTGCCGTTGCCGTTGCCGTTGCCGGGATTTTGATCTTCTCTGCTGCTTTGCTGCTTTACCGGTCAAGTGGAGACCCGGAGGGCGGCGCACAGGACGTGCGGCGTTTTTCGATAGGACAAGGATGTCCTATCGAAAAATCCCGGCGTCGGCATCGCACTCGTGGCCTGTGCCCTTGCAAGGAGAGCCCTTTTCTTTGGTTACCTTTCTTTTGGGCTTAGCAAAAGAAAGTAACCCGGCCGCGTCAGCGGACGGAAGCTCTGCTTTTTGCTCAGGCTTCTAAAGAAACAAGATCAAACGCCAAAAGCTTCCGCCACTAAAGCGGCGGGTTACTTTCTTTTGTCATAAGCAACAAAAGAAAGGTAACCAAAGAAAAATGCTTTTCTTTGAATCACCAGCCCGCACGAGCGATGCCGACGCAGAGATTTTTCATACGGGACATCCCTGTCCCAATGAAAAACGGCGCGCATCCCTGCGCGCCGCCCTCCGGGTCTTCTGTTGCCCTCGCTAGTGCGAAGCGACGCACAGCAACGGCAACGGCAATGGCAATGGCAATGGCAATGGCAAAATCTTTACGGCTACGGCAGGTGCGACGGTAACGACAGGAGCTCTGTAGGAGCGACATCAGTCGCGACCGCGCGGTCTCGGTCTCGGTTTCGGCCTCACGCCAAACCTAGCGCGACAACTCGGTCGCCGCGGTCGAAGTCGTGGTCATCAAGGCGGGTTTGGCCTGGGCGAGGCGTTGGTACAAGGCCACCACCTGCTCCATCAGGCCTTCGGTGCTCCAGGCTCGCGCGTCGAGCGGGCCGGCCGCGGACAGTTCGGCGCGGCGCTGCGGCGAACGCAGCACATCGCCGAGGTGCCCGGCGAAGGCTTCGACGTTCTCCTCGCTGACCACGGCGCTGCGCGCGCCGCGCAGGACCGTCGCCGTGCCCATCACCGCGGTCGAGACGATCGGCACGCCGAGCGCCATCGCTTCGATCAACACCAGGCCCTGAGTTTCGGTCGGCGAAGCGAACACGAAGGCATCGCCGGCGCAATAGGCATCGAGCAGGCTGGTGCGGCGGTCGAGGTTGCCGAAGAAACGCACGTTGCGTTCCAGGCCGTACTCCTTCGACAGGCGCTTGAGGCGCTCCGCGTCCGGCCCCTCGCCGGCGATGATGAACATCAGCTCGGGGAAATCGGCGACCAGGCGGCGCGCCACCTGCAGCAGGAAGGCGATGTTCTTCTCCACCGCGAGCCGGCTGACGGTGACGATGGTCGGCCGCCGCGCGTCGATCTCGTGCTCGGCGCGGAAACGCGCGCCGTCGCCGCGGGCGAATTCGGCCAGGTCGATGCCGGTCGGCAGCACCGTCGACGGCGTGGTCACGCCGTAGCGATCCAGCACTTCGACCATCTGTGCGGTCGGCACGATCAGGTGGTCGACGCCGTGGCAGAGCGTGCACGACACGCGCCGGGCGACGAAGCGCAGCAGCGGCGCCGGCGCCCACGGCAGGTAGTGACCGATGTATTCCTCGAAATAGGTGTGGTAGGTCTCGACCGTCGGCCGGCCGCTGGCCTGCGCCAATTGCACGCCGAGCCGGTGGGCGCGGAACGGCGTGTGGATGTGGATGACGTCCCAGTGCCGCTGCGCCAGTTGCGGCAGAATCCGTCGCAATTCCGGTGCGCGGATCAGGCGGTCTTCGGGATCGAAGAAGATCACCCGCGCCTGCAGCCGGATGATCTCGAATTCGTCGCTGTCGTGCAGTTCCTGGCCGCTGCCGGGACCGTAGTCGGGCACGACCAGGGTCACCGCATGCCCGCTGCGCGCCAGCGACTGGGCGAACGTGCGGATCGAGGTCGACACGCCGTTGACCCGCGGGAAGTACACGTCCGACAGCATCAGGATGTTCATCCTGCCAGCCTAGGCCTCGCTCATGACGGATTTGTGGCGGCCGCGACGCTCACGCCGGCGCATGCCGCTCGAACAGCAGGGGCGAGGCCAGACCGCACTGCGGGTGCATGCGATTGAGGGTATGGATGGCGCCGGCCACGCCGGTCATCAGCCCCGGGGTGAACGCGTCACGGGCGCGGCTGCCGACCGCGCCGCGATGTTCCTCGATCGCCGAGACGATCTGGGCGCTGTGCTCGACCGGGTCGGTCTGGGCGCTGCCCTCCGGGTCCAGGCGCGCGGCACGGGTCAACAGCTCCCATAGCGCGAGATCGCCGTGGCAGAGCGTATGTCCCAGCCCCCAGCCGTCGCGGCCGGCCGCGGCGGCAGCGCGACGCAGGGTGCGCAGATGCCGCGACGAGCCGGTGCGGGCATAGAGATCGCTCGCGGCCAGGCCGATGCCGACGCTGCCGTGGCACCAGGCATGCAGGAACTGGCGTTCGTCGGGCACGCGCGCGTCGAGCCAACTGCCGGCCGCGTCGTCGTAAAGACTGTCCTCGAAGGCGAAGGCGCGCTCGGCCAGCGCCAGCCAGCGCGCGCGTTCGTCGGCATCGCCGGCCTCGCTGAGCCCGATCCGGGTCAAGGCCCAGCCGATGCCGCTGGCGCCGTGGGCGAAACCGCCGACCGGCTCGGCGAAGATCGTCGACGGCCAACGCGCGCCGCGTTCGTCGACGATCGCCTGCGTTTCCATATAACGCGCCGCCTGCGCCGCCAACGCCGGCCAACGCGGGTCGGCATGCACTTCGGCGAGTTGCAACAAGGGCACGATGCTGCCGCTGGCGCCTTCGAGCAGGTCGAGGTATTGGTCGCCGTCGAAGCCGGCCAGGGCCATCGCCTCGGCACGCTCGACCGCCCACTCCAACATCTGCGGCCGCCGCAACAGATCGTGCAGCGCGACCCAGGTCCAGACCTGCGCACCAAAGCCGATCATGCCGCCGACCGTGCTCGGCCGGTCCTGCGCTTCGATCGCGCGCATTACCGCGATGGCACCGTCGAGCGCGGCCTCGGTGCCTTCGACCGGGTCGGCGCGGCCCTGCCCGACTTCGTGCAGATAACCGGCCAGGGCCAGGGCCACTCCGCCCAGGCCCGTGTAGAGGTCGGCCTGCAGCGGACGCGTCACCCAACCGGTGTCGCCGAGCACCGGGCTGATCCAGGTCACGGTGCCGTCGCGCCCGCGCACCGCCAGTTGCAGCAGTTGTTCGACCGCGCGCGCCGCCACCGCGCGGCGGCGCGCGTCGAGGCGTTCGGCGTGCGGATGACGCGCGACGATGTCGCTGCGTACGCGTTCGTTCTTGCCCAGGCGCTGATTGAGGTCGACCGTGACCAGGGCGCTGCGGATGGTCAGCTCTTCCAGCTCGACGCGCATGCCGCGCCAGTGGGTCAGTGCCTCCTCGATGCGCGCGGCATCGAGCGGGGCGACGAAGATCGGCACGTCGCCGCGGCGCATGTCGTCGATCTCGCCGTCGATCTCGGCCGGCGCCGACGGCGCGATCGGCAGCACCGCGGCATTGCGCGCCAGGATGTCGCGGGCGCGCTCGATCGCCTTGGGCTCGTCGTGCAACGAGGCCGGATGCCAGAGCATGCGCATGATCTCGACGTAGGCCTGAGTCGGGCGGCGGATATCGCGCACTCGGCAACCGAGAAACACCTGCAACAACGGGGCCAATGCAGCCTGCGCATCGAGCGCGCGCAGGCGCGCGGTCGCGGCCAGGAAGCCGTCGGCGATGCGGTCCCAATAACGCGACACGTCCGGATGCGGGCTGGGATGGTTCTGCGACTGGCCGAAGTCGGCGCTGACCACCGCCAGCCGCGCCTGCATCGTGCCCTCGTCGGCGATGGACGGCACCCGGATCTGCGGCTGCTCGCCGGGCAAGGCGCCGGCCGCGGAAATGTCGACCCCGCCGAAGCCGAGCGCGGGCGCGCGGAACGGCACGATGCCGGTGCGCAGCACCGAGGTGCGGATCAGTTCCGAGGCGAGGTCGAAGGCATGCCCGCGCCCGGACGGCGGCGCTTCGATCTCGACCGCGAACAGGCTTTCGACGTCGATCGCCACCGGCACCGGCCCGGCCGCGATCAGGTTTTCCTGATGGATGTCGGTGCCGCCGAGCAATTGCATCACCGCCAGCCAATGGCCGAGGTTGCGATAGAAGCCGGCGAGTTCGTCGTCGCCGTCGCAGTAACGGTGCTCGACGAAACCGGCCCAACCGTAGGCGCCGCGGTCGAGCGCGTGCGGCACCCTGATGCGTTGCGCATCGTCGGCGAAGACCTGGGCGAGGAAAGCGTCCAGCGCCAGGTCGATCTTCAACGAGCGCGGCTTGTACATGACCCGCCCGCCTTCCAGGGTCAGGCGGGCGACGGTCTGGCCGCCGTCGTGCAGATCGCCCTCGCCAGGCTGCAGGGCGAGCAAGCGACCGGCCGGGCGGCCGAGCAATGCCGACAAAGCCTCGCGATCGGCGGCGAAACGCGCCGCCAGCGATTCCAGCGCCAGGCGTTGCAATTCCAGCGAGCGCTGCAGGCGCCCGTGCAGCGCCGGATAGCGGCGGCGCAGATGCGGCTCGAACTCCGCCTGCGTGGCCAGGGCGATGAACTGGGCGAACTGGCCGGCGTCGTCCTCGGCGTCGAGTTGCCCGCCAAGCCTGGCCGCGTGCAGCTCCAGCAACAGGGTGCGGCTGATCTTGAGCCGGGCGTTGTCGTTGAGGCCTTGTTCGCCGACCTGACGCAGCAAGGCGATCTCGTCGCCGTGCAGGCGTGGCGCCAGCGCTTCCAGGCTCGCGCCGAGCGCGCGGCGCGCGTCGGCGGTGAACATCTCGATGATCGGTAAAAACGATTCGCCGCTACGGGTGTCGCTCATCGGTTCGACGCATCCTGCCTGGATCGATGGGAAGCAAACACGAGCCCGGCCGGCGCGGCACGCGCTGCAGCGGCGACGCTCCGTCGCTCGGCACGCAGGCGTTGCTCCGCGCGGCTATCGATGCGCGGCGGCGCGGTGGGGTCGGGCTCGTGGTGGCGATGGCGGCCGCGGACCTGATCGTCGCCGCCGGCCGCAAAAACTCGCTCCCGACTCGCATCGGGAGCGAGCCCTTCAGCTACGGCTTAGCAGCACTGGCCGCCGCCGGAAGCGCTACAGCTGCTGCAACGCGTCCACAGCGGCAGGCTGCTGTCGGTCAACGCGGCTTCGGTCGCGGACGTGCCTTCGATGTACAGCGGGCCGGCAGGATTTTCCATGCCGCCTTCCGCACCATTCAGCCAGCCCGAAACGATGTCGTCGATCTGTTGCATAAACTTCTCCTTGTTCACAACATAAGTGAAATCGGTCACAGTCCATCCCGGACATCCGTTCATCGATATCCGAGCCTGGGCCGGTCCCGATCGTTGACGTCGAACGTAAGCGAAGCCCTTTGCTCCGGAGCGATAACGTGCCGCCATCGAACCCCGTCGCCTCAACTCCGCGCCGACACGCTGCGCGCTCGGACCGGCCGATGTCAACTGTCAATTACGCCGCTGCAATGCACCATCGGATTGCGCATGACCTCGCCTTGACCGGCCATGCCGCACCCTGCATCGCGGTGTCGTCGCGGGGCTCGCGCCGCATCGATGCCGAGCGACACCGACGCCGCATGTCCAGTCCTATAACTTCGTCACGGAATGCACGGCGCCAGCCGACAGGAATATCTTGAACATCGAACTCGATCCGCCCGCCCCCCGTCGACGCCGCTGGCTGCGTTCGGCCTTCGCCGTATTCGCGCTGGCCTGGTTGGCGACGGGCGTCTATCACGTCTACAAACCCTTGCCGCCCGGCATCAGCCAGCACTGGCCCTTGCGCTCGGCCGACAACGTCGAGTTGTTGACCGACGTCAGCTGGGTCGACGGCGCCAAACAAAGGCTCGCCGAGCAACACATATTCGACGAAACCCTACGCCTGATCGGCCAGGCGCAGCGCGGCGTGGTCGCCGACCTGTTCCTGTTCAACGACTTCGGCGCCGATGCCGGCAACCTGCGGCACCGCCGCCTCAGCAACGAACTCAGCGCGGCCTTGATCGCGCGCAAACGCGCCGTGCCGCAACTGCGCGCGGTGCTGATCACCGATCCGATCAACACCGTCTACGGTGGTCTCGAATCGCCGCAATTGCAGGCCTTGCGCGCGGCCGGCGTGGAAGTGGTGATCACCGACCTGCGCCGCCTGCGCACGCCGAACCCGACCTGGTCGGGGCTGTGGCATCTGTGCTGCAGTTGGGCCGGCAACGACGCGCAGGGCGGCTGGCTGGCGAATCCGTTCGGGTCGGGCAAGGTCACCCTGCGCAGTTGGTTCGCTCTGTTCAACCTCAACGCCAACCATCGCAAGACCTTGGTCGTCGACGAGGGCGATGGCTGGACCGCCCTGGTGTCTTCGGCCAACCCGCACGACGGCAGCAGCCGCCACGGCAATATCGCCCTGCGCTTTCGCGGCGCCGCCGCGCTCGACGTGCTGATGAGCGAACGCGCAGTGGTGGCGATGTCGCACGGGCATTGGCCGCAAGGCCTGCCGGTCGCGGCGCCGCCGCCGACCATCGTCGACACGACCTCGGCGCCGCGCGTGCAGTTGCTGACCGAAGCCAAGATCCGCGACGGCTTGCTCGCCGCCATCGACGGCGCGCGCGGCGGCGACCGCATCGACATCGCGGTGTTCTATTTCTCCCATCGCGACCTGGTCCACGCCGTGGTCGCCGCGCACAAACGCGGCGTCGCCCTGCGCGTGCTGCTCGATCCCAACGAAGACGCGTTCGGGCGCAAGAAGGACGGCGTGCCGAATCGCCAGGTCGCCAGCGAACTGCAGGCCGCCGGCGTGCCCCTGCGCTGGTGCGACACCCACGGCGAGCAATGCCACGCCAAGCTGCTGCTGAAGACCGCCCGCGACGGCCGCATCGAACTGATCGCCGGCTCGGCCAACTACACCCGCCGCAATCTCGACGACTACAACCTGGAAAGCAGCGTGCGTGTCGTAGCCGAGTCCGACGCGCCGGTCGCGCGCCAGGCCGCGGGCTATTTCGAGCAGAGCTGGGGCAACGGCGACCACCGCGGCATCAGCGTCGACTATGCGGCCTACGCCGACGAATCCGGCTGGCGCAAACTCTGGTACCGCTTCGGCGAAGCCAGCGGGCTGTCGAGCTACTGACGGCGGCGACGAACGAGGGCGCGAGAACGCCTCACCCTGATGCAGTCGCGGCCGTCGGCAACCGCGCCGTGCGGCGAATTCAAGCGTCGCGGCCGCCCTGCCCGGCCAGGAACTCCTCCAGGCCGGGACAGCCGAGGCGATGCCAGGCCGGATAGTCCATGCGATAGAACGCCGTAGCGCTGCCGCTCATCGCCGCCAGCGCCGCGGCGCTGCCTTCGCGACGGTAGAGCTCGCGGATGCGTTGGTCCTCTTCCTGCAGACGCTGCTGTAGCGACGGCGCAGGTGCGCGACGCAGCGGCACCGCGGGCCTCGGCAAGGCATCCAGCGCGGCGCGGATACGCTGCGTGTCGGCGAAGGTCTGCGCATCGCAAGGCCATTCGCCGCGGTCGCGACCTTCGCCGTCGAGCATGGCCAGGGCCAGATCGATCAGGTATTGCTGATGCGGCGCGCGATCGCGCGCGTCGAGCAGGTACCGGCGATACGACGGTTGCGGCGCCAAGGCCGCCAGCCAGGCGCCGCAGGCCAGCTCGCGGAAGGAATGTGCGAACAGCAGGTCGTGAAGCAGATCTTCGTCGAGAGCGCCGATACCGCGCAGGCTGAGGTAGTACGCCTCCAGATCTTCATGCCGGGCCTGCGGGTATTCGGCCAGCACCGGCGCATGTTCTTCGCCCGCGGCGAGCATGGCGGCGAGGAAATGCGGCTTGGCCAGGGCCAACGGCGGCAAGCCGTCGATCACCCACGCCAGGTCTTGAGACAGGTAGTGCATGTGGACCGCTCCGGATCGGCATCTGCGGCCGCGCGATCGCGGCCCGCGGCAGTATCGCCCAGCCCGCGACGCAGCGGCGCGGCCCCGTGCTGCAGCGCAATGTGCCCCATCGGACGATGGCGCGCGCGGGTCCGCAGTGGCCCACTGCGGCCACGCCGGACTCGCTACCGGCGAGGGAGTCGACCGCATGTTCGCTTCGCACCTTCCCTCCGCGCGCCTGCGTCCGTATCGCACCGCCGCGCGCATCGCCGGCTGCGCCCTCGCCCTCGGCGCGCTGTGCGCGGCGACGCCGGCTCTGGCCTTGACCGAAGTCACCGGCTTCGGCAGCAACCCGGGCAATCTGCGCATGTACAAATACGTGCCGCCCGGATTGCAGGCCGATGCGCCCCTGGTCGTGGCCCTGCACGGCTGCGCCCAGAACGCGGCCAGCTACGACGCCGAAACCGGCTGGGAGTTGCTCGCCCAGCGCTGGCATTTCGCCCTGCTGCTGCCGCAGCAGCAAAGCGCCAACAACGCCAACGCCTGCTTCAATTGGTTCGAGAGTGGCGACAGCACGCGCGGCCAGGGCGAGGCCTTGTCGATCCGGCAGATGATCGAGCGCATGCGCAGCGATCACGCCGGCGCCGCCGACCGCGTCTACGTTACCGGCCTGTCTTCGGGCGGGGCGATGACCGCGGTGATGCTGGCGACCTACCCCGAAGTATTCGCCGGCGGCGCCATCGTCGCCGGCATTCCCTACCGCTGCGCGCTCGGTTCGAGCGCGGCGTTTTCGTGCATGTCGCCCGGCACCGACCTGACCCCGGCGCAATGGGGCGACAAGGTGCGCGCCGCGAGCAGCCACGCCGGCCCCTGGCCGATCGTCTCGATTTGGCACGGCGACGCCGACTACGTCGTGCGTCCGGCCAATCAAGCCGAAAGTCTGCAGCAATGGACCAACGTACATGGCATCGACGCGGTCGCCGACGTCGAAGACAGCGTCGCCGGCTATCCGCATAAGGTCTATCGCGATGCCGCCGGGCAGCCGCGCGTGGAAACCTACTCGATCACCGGCATGGGCCACGGCACGCCGGTCGACCCCGGCAGCGGCGAAAGCCAGTGCGGCACGGCCGGCGCCTACGTGCTCGATGTCAACCTGTGTTCGAGCTACTACATCGGCCGCTTCTGGGGGCTGGACGATCTGGACGCGAATCCGCCGCAGGTCGCGCTGACCTCGCCGGCCAACGGCGCCTCGGTCAGCGGCGTGGTCGCCCTCGGCGCGAACGCCAGCGACGACGTCGGCGTGGAGCGCGTGGATTTCCTCATGGACGGCGCGCTGCTCGCCAGCGATGGCGAAGCGCCCTATGCGGCGAGCTGGGACAGCAGCACCGTCAGCAACGGTATCCACCATCTGCAGGCGCGCGCCGAGGACGTGACCGGCAACACCGCCGTCTCGCTCGCAGTCCAGGTCGAGGTCAGCGGCGGTACCAGCGGACCGCCCCTGGTGATGGAATTCGACAACGAAGACGCCAACGACGGCTACGTCAAGGCCAATGCCGACGCCGGCGCGGCCGCGGTCGGCACGCTCGAAGCGAGCTATGGCCTGGCGATCGGCCGCGGCAGCGACGGCAAATACAACCGCAGCCTGCTCTCGTTCGATACCTCGGCCCTGCCCGATGGCGCGACCGTGGTCGCCACCTCGCTCAGCGTCGCCTATCGCAGCGCCTACGGCGATCCCTGGAGCCAGCCGGCCGGCAATCGCCTGCTGGTTGATGCGCGCAGCGGCTGCTTCGGCGCCTGCACCATCGAAGCCGGCGACTATTCGGCCGCCGCCGATGCAACGGCGGTGGCGGAACTCGCGCGCTTCAGCGGCGGCCGCCAGACCAGCACCGCATTCAGCGCGGCCGGCCTGAATGCGCTCAACCGCGGCGGCCGCACCCAGTTGCGCCTGCGTTTCGAGCAGGCGCCGGGCGCTACCCACTACCTGTGGATCGACCGCGGCGCGAGCGCGAAGCTGAGGGTCGAATACCGGCCCTGAGTCCCAATTCAGCGCCGGCGCCGAAGCAGCCTCGACCCCGGTCTCGCGGCCCGGGACGGGTTTGCCGTATCGTTCGCGCATGGACGACCTTCGCTACCTGCGCGGCTACAACGAGCGCGTGCTGAACCAGGTGCGCGCGCTGATCGACAGTGGGCGCCTGGGCGAAGTGCTGCGCAACCGCTACAGCAGCCGCCACCAGGTGCGCGACGACAAGGCCTTGTTCGAGTACGTGGTCCAGATCAAAGACCGCTACATGCGCAAGAGCGACCCGCTCAACAAGGTGATCTACGACAACAAGCTGCATGTGGTCCGGCATGCGCTGGGTACGCACACGGCGATCTCGCGCGTCCAGGGCGGCCGGCTCAAGGCCGCGCGCGAGATCCGCATCGCCACCCTGTTCCGCGATGCGCCGGCCGAGTTCCTGGAAATGATCGCGGTGCACGAGCTGGCTCATCTCAAGCACCGCGACCACGACAAGCCCTTCTATCAGTTGTGCGCGCACATGAACCCGGACTATCACCAGCACGAGTTCGACCTGCGCCTGTACCTGACCCAGCTCGAACTGGAAGCCGCGACCCGGCGCGAAGCCGGCGCCGCGGCGTCCGACGGCGCCGACGCTCAGGCCGCGAGCGGCGTCCGGCCGTAATTGCTCGCATAGGCGTTCTCGACGCCCGGCAGGATCTCGACGATCGCGAAATAGCGGTCCCAGAACGGCGTTTCGCGCAGCGCCTCGACCACCAGTTCGTAGGCATGGTGGCTGCGCGCCTGCCATTGCCAGATATCGGTGACGCGGGCGTTGTAGAACTCGATGTCGTAGAAGCGCAGGCTCACTTCGTCGCGGTGCTTGTGCAGGATCGGCGCAACCTGTTCTTCGAGCAGGCGGAAGCGGGTGTCGATGTCGAAGGCCAGCCATTCCGGCTGGGTCTTGACCAGCATGAACACGGTCAGGGGGAAGGTCTCTTGTTGCTCGCTCATGAGGTTCTCGTTGGCGTTGCGGGGAAAGTGAGAACACAATATGAGCGATTACTCACATTCACTACTCGCATTCGCCATGCCCTCGCCGCGCCGCAAAACCAACCTGAAACCGCGTAAAAAACCCAGCCAAAGCCGCGCCGCCGAAACCGTCGCGGCGATCCTGGAAGCGGCGGCTCGCATTCTCGAACGCGGCGGCCTGCCGGCGTACAACACCAACGCCGTCGCCGAGCGCGCCGGCGTCAGCGTCGGCTCGCTGTACCAATACTTCCCCAACAAGGACGCGCTGACCGCGGCGCTGATCGATCGCGAGACCGCCACCCTGCTCGCCGACCTCGCCGCGGTGCCGGCACAGGCGAGCTATGCCGACGGCGTCGTCGCTCTGGTGCGCGCGGCGATCGCCCATCAACTGCATCGGCCGGCCCTGGCGCGGCTGCTGGATTTCGAGGAACGGCGCCTGCCGCTGCGCGACCGCGACCTGCAGGTCGACCGTGCCGCGCAAAGCTGCGTGCTCGCCCTACTGCAACGGCCCGACGCGCCCGTCGTCGTCGGCGATGGCGCCACCGCCGCGGAGATCCTCGCCCTGGACAGCATCGCCATCGTGCGCAGCCTGGTCGATGCCGCCGGCGAACGCGGCGAGACCGAAGCCGCGCCGCTGCAACGGCGCGTGCTGCACGCGGTGTTCGGCTATCTGGGACCGCCGCGCGCTGTCGATACCATCGCGAAGACGCGCAAGCGCAAGGACCCGCCTGGCAGCGCGCGCTAGCGCCGCAGGGCGTCGATCATCGACCGCGAATCAAACCGCGCTGCGATCCTCGCGCACCGCCAGCAAGGCGATCAGGGTCAGCGCCGCCGCGGCCGCCAGGTAATAGCCGACATAGGCCAGGCCGTAGCGGCCGGCGAGCCAGGTCGCGATGTAGGGCGCCAGCGACGCGCCGAAGATGCCGGCCAGGTTGAACGCCAGCGAAGCGCCGGTGTAGCGCACCGGGGTCGGGAACATCTCGGCGAGTATGGTGCCGAGCGGGCCGTAGGTCAGGCCCATGATGCCCAGGCCCAGACCGAGGAACAGCAAGGTGCCCCAGGCGCTGCCGGTCGCGAACAAGGGCGCGAAGAAAATCCCGAACAACAGGATCGCCAGGGTCGACAGGATCATCGCCAGGCGCCGGCCGCGGCGGTCGGCGAACATCGCCGACAACGGGATGGTCGCGGCGAAACACAACACGCCGCCGAGTTGCAGTTGCAGGAATTGCTCGCGCGAATAGCCCAGTTGCGAGGTGCCCCAGCTCAACGCGAACACCGTCATCAGATAGAACAACACGAAGGTCGCGAGCGCGGCGAAGGTGCCGGCGACCAGGGCGCCGGGATGCTTGACCAGCACCTCGAGCATCGGCAGGCGCACGCGTTCGTGATGATCGATCGCGCGCTGGAACGCCGGGGTTTCGCTGATCCGCAGCCGCACCCACAGGCCGACGAACACCAGCACCGCGCTGGCCAGGAACGGCACCCGCCAGCCCCAGGCGAAGAAGGCCTCGTCGCCCATGGTGTCGGTCAGCAACAGGAAGATGCCGGTCGACAGGAAGAAGCCGATCGGCGCACCGAGCTGCGGGAACATGCCGTACCAGGCGCGTTTGCCGGGCGGCGCGTTCTCGGTCGCCAGCAGCACCGCACCGCCCCACTCGCCGCCGAGCCCCAGGCCCTGGCCGAAGCGGCACAGCGCCAACAGGATCGGCGCGGCGATGCCGATGCTTTGATGGGTCGGCAACAGGCCGATCGCCACCGTCGACAAGCCCATGGTCAGCAGCGCCGCGACCAAGGTCGCCTTGCGCCCGACGCGGTCGCCGAAGTGGCCGAACACCGCCGAGCCGACCGGGCGGGCGAAGAACGCCAGGGCGAAGGTCGCCAGCGACTGCAAGGTCGCCGAGGCCGGATCGGCCGAGAGGAAGAACAGCTTCGGGAACACCAACACCGCCGCAGTGGCGTAGATGTAGAAGTCGAAGAACTCGATGGTGGTACCGATCAGGCTGGCGAACAGCACGCGGGACGGGGAATTGGCGGACGCCGGTGCGGCTGCGCTCATTGCGTTTTCCAACCTGGGGACCGGTGAATTGTTACCCGATCCGGGCCCTCGCAGGCGAGGCCGCCACGCAATATCAGGCTTGGAGCGGCGTCCCGCAGGGATTTCCTTTGGTCGAGCCGCGACCGCCCTGCGCCCGATCGCGCCGATATCCGGCCGCCGCGAGCGGCCGCGCCGTTCTGGCAAAGCCTGCAACCCGACTGACCCGAACCCCCAGTGGCCGCACACGCGCCGATCCGGCAAGGTGTCCGCATCCCCCGCACGAGTCCCGGCAATGAGCGCACCCTCCATCCGCGTCGCCCTGATCGGCTACGGCTTCGCCGGCCAGACCTTCCATGCGCCGCTGATCGCGGCGACGCCGGGCCTGCGCCTGAGCGTGGTCGGTTCGCGCGATGCCGACAAGGTCCAGGTCGATCACCCCGAGGTCGCGGTGCTCGCCGATCCCTTTGCTGCGGCGACCGATGCGCGCGCCGATCTGGTGGTCATCGCCACGCCGAACGACAGCCACGCACCGCTCGCGCGCGCCGCGCTCGCCGCCGGCAAGCACGTGGTGGTCGACAAGCCCTTCACCCTCGACCTCGCGCAAGCGCGCGGGTTGGCCACGTTGGCCGCCCAGCACGGACGCCTGCTGTCGGTATTCCAGAACCGCCGTTGGGACAGCGACTACCTCGGCATCAGGCAGGTCATCGACGACGGACTGCTGGGCGAGGTCGCGCATTTCGAGTCGCATATCGACCGCTATCGGCCGCAGGTGCGCGAACGTTGGCGCGAACAGGCCGGCCCCGGCAGCGGGCTGTGGTGGGACCTGGGCCCGCACTTGGTCGACCAGGCCCTGCACCTGTTCGGCTTGCCCGAGCGGGTGATCGCCAGCCTCGCGACCCAGCGTCCCGGCGCGCAGGTCAGCGACTGGGCCCATGCGGTGCTCGAATACGGCACGCGCCGCGTGATCCTGCACGGCAGCATGCTCGCCGCCGGCGGCAGCCCGCGTTTCCTGGTGCACGGCACCCGCGGCAGCGTGGTCAAGACTCTGGCCGACCGCCAGGAAGCGCAGCTGTTGTCGGGCATGCGCCCGGGTGCGCCCGACTGGGGCCGCGACGACGACGAACTGATCCTGCACGAGGGCGACGGCGTCCGCCGTTTGCCTACACCGGCCGGCGACCAACGTCGTTACTACATGGCGGTGCGCGATGCGCTGCTCGGCCACGGCGAGAATCCGGTGACGCCGGCGCAGGCGATCGCGGTGATGGCGGTGCTGGAAGCGGCGGTGGAATCCTCGGCCTCCGCTCGCGCCGTGGCGCCGGCCTTGAGCGACAGCGAACGCGCCGGTTTCGTCTGAAGCACCGCCTTCGCCGGAGCCAGGCTGCGTGCTCGATGGCGGAAACTTCGCTGCCGCCACGACGCGACGACCAGGCATCGCGGACGATCGCCGTCTCCCGCCCCGGCCGGGGCGCTTCCCGCAAATCCGCAACCTGGATCAAGTCCGCCGGCCCAGACTGGCCCGGCACGACGCCACCGGAGCCCCGCTTGAACCGCAGCAGCACCTTCGACCACTACAGCGCTCGCATCGAGAAGGTCGTCGCCTTCATGTCGAGCCGGCTCGACCAGCCGCTGACGCTGGCCCAACTCGCCGAAGCCGGGCATTTCTCGCCGTTCCATTTCCATCGGGTCTACCACGGCCTGATGGGCGAGACCATCGCCAGCACCCAGCGCCGGCTGCGCCTGCATCGCGCAGCCAACGATCTGCTGACCACCGAACACAGCATCGGCCAGATCGCCGGCCGCGCCGGTTACGGCAGCGTGGCCGCGTTCACCCGCGCATTCGGCGCCACCTACGCCTGTGCGCCGGCCGCGTTCCGCAAGCGTCGTGCCGCCCTGCCCGCGTTATCGCGCGCAGCCTTCGACCCGACCCTGGAGAGCCTGATGTACAGCGCCGAAATCATCACCCTCGCCCCGATCCGCACCGTCGCCCTGCCGCACGCCGGCGATTACCAAGCCATCGGCAACACCTTCCACGCCTTGTACGCCTGGGCCGGCCCGCGCGGGCTGATGCGCCAGGACACGCGTTGCCTCGGCATCTACTACGACAGCCCGGCCGATACGCCGCAGGACCAACTGCGCTCGGACGCCTGCCTGACGGTGCCCGGCGGCACCGAACTCGGCGAGGGCATGCGCTGGGTCGAAATCGCCGGCGGCCGTCATGCCGTGGTCGTGCACACCGGCCCCTACAACGAACTGCACCGCGCCTACGACTGGCTGTTCTGCCAATGGTTGCCGGCGAGCTTCGAGGAAGCCGGCGACGCGCCGGTGTACGAGGAATACCTCAACGACCCCTCGAGCTTGCCGCCGGCCGAATGGAAGACCGCGATCTGCCTGCCCTTGAAGTAAGCCCTCGAACAGAGTCCCGAGCAGAGGCGGCCGCGCGCGCCGGCCGCCTCTCTTCAACTCGCGCTTACATCCGGGGCGTTACCTTGGGGCCATGACGACATCGACCCCGTCGCAGTCGCGGAACGATCCGCGATGAGCGCGCAGTGCGATTACAGTTTCGGCATCGAGGAAGAATTTTTCCTGGTCCGCCCGGAATCCCGGCTGTTGGCCTCGCAGGTGCCGTCGCGTTTGTGGAAGCGGGCCCGCGCCGAGTTCGGCGATGCCATCGAGAGCGAACTGCTACAGGCGCAGATCGAAATCGCCTCGCCGATCCTGTGCGACGTCGGCCAGGCCCGGCGCCAACTCGGTGGCCTGCGCCGCGGCCTGTCCGCGCTCGCCCACGAACATGGCCTGGCCCTGCTCGCCGCCGGCACCCATCCGCTGGGCCTGTGGCGCGAACAGAGCGAAACCGACAAGCCGCGCTACCGGCGCCTGGTCGAGGATTTCCAGGTCGTCGCGCGGCGCAGCCTGGTCTGCGGTCTGCACGTGCACGTGCAACTGCCCGACGACGTCGACCGCGTTCGGGTCATGAACCGGGCGATGCCGTGGCTGCCGTTGCTGCTGGCGCTGTCGACCTCGTCGCCGTTCTGGGACCGCCTGCGCACCGGCCTGATGAGTTACCGCCAGGCCATGTACGACGAATGGCCGCGCACCGGCATTCCGGACTTCTTCGAGAGCGAAGCCGACTACGACGCCTTCGCCGCGGTGCTGGTGCGCGCCGGCGCGATCGCCGACGCGAGTTCGCTGTGGTGGGCGATCCGGCCCTCGCCGAATTTCCCGACCGTCGAGTTGCGCATCGCCGATGCCTGCACGCACCTGGACGACAGCCTGGCGATCGCGTCGCTGTATCGCTGCCTGATGCGTCATCTGGTCATGCATCCGGCCGAGGCGCCGCCGTGCAACGCCACCGTACGCCGGATCATCGACGAAAACCGCTGGCGCGCCAAACGCTTCGGCCTGCAAGCCGAGTTCATCGACGAACGCGGCAACACCGAGCCGGCGCTGGCCCAGTTGCAGCGCTTGCGCGCACTCTGCCGCGAGGACGCGCAAGCCCTGGACTGCGCCGAGGCGCTGGCCTCGATCGACGACATCCTGGCGCGCGGTACCAGCGCGCATGCGCAACTGGCGCTGTACCGCCAACAACGCGACGGCGGCGCGACCCGCGCGGCAGCGCTGAAGTCGGTGGTCGATTGGCTGCTGCACACCACCGTACCCGCTGCCTGAGGCCCGCGATCATGTCCGCGAACGACCGAGACCCCGCCCTGCCCGCGCCCGCCCGCAAACTGCTGATCGGCCTGTCGCCGCGCCTGATGCGCAACCTGCCGCCGGCGTACGGCTTCCGCAACAAAACCCTGCAATACCTCGAACAATCGATGGCGCACTGGGTCATGTCGAGCGGCGCGCTGGTGGTGATGATCCCGACCGTCGACGCCCTGGGCGAAGTGCAGGCCACCGACTTGTCGGTGCGCGATTACGCGCGCTCGCTCGACGGCCTGATCCTGCAGGGCGGCGCCGACATCGACCCGCAGGCCTACGGCGAGCGCCCCAGCGAAATGCTGATGACTACCGACCCGGAACGCGACCGCTTCGAGTTGAACCTGCTGCGCGCCTTCATCGAGGCCGGCAAACCGGTGCTCGGCATCTGCCGCGGCATGCAGCTGATCAACGTCGCCCACGGCGGCAATCTCTACCAGGACCTGGTCGACGGCGGCGCCACCCGCAATCAGCACTACATTCCGGCGCGCTACGACGAACACGCGCACCCGTTGCGGATCCGCGAGGGCGGCTGGTTCGCCGAGCTGTACCCGCAGGCGCAGGCACAGGTCAATTCGATCCATCACCAGGGCATCAAGAGCCTCGGCGAGGGCCTGGAAGTGGAAGCCTGGTCGGAGGACGGCATTCCCGAATGCATCCGCAGCGCCGGCGCCGGCTTCGTGGTCGGCGTGCAGTGGCACCCGGAGTTCCACGACCAGCGCTTTCCCGAACTGTTGCCGGGGCGCCCCTTGTTGATGGCCTTCATGGAAGCGGCGCGCCAGCGCGAGCAGGCCGAAGCGGCCTGAGTCGTACTTGCTGCGACCAAGGCACTCGTGGGTAGCTGGGTGTTCCGATACGAGCGCAACAAGTGCCATCGCAAACTTGGTGTCGGACTACATTAGTCGTGAGGCTTATCGACGTGCCCATCTAATTACCAAACGTCGCGCATTAACGACAGCCTGAGAGGCATACCCCAAGAAAACGCCACCCGGCAAATATTTTTATTAATATCACAATTTAAAAATCAAAAACCTAGTTAGCCAATGTAGTTTTTCGCTTGACTTCAAGTAACTGCGCCTTTGCCGAAGCGGAGAGGCTGGGCCAGTCAAGTGCTTTATGCGCGTCGCCCCCTATCATCGCCCACGAATCATCCAAATACTTAAGAAAAAGCTCAGCTCTGGCGACGCGCTCCGATATATCTCGCGCATCAATGATCTGTTGTCGCGTATCGCTCTGCACGATTGGCGTATCCACTATTATTGCGTCTAGATATGCGAATAAAATACTCATTTTCTTAAGAACGTATGCACCAGCAGTGGTTATGCGCATTCGGTCTTCACCGTCCCCCTTTAAGGCTACGGGTGTCAGCACAAGATCTTTCTCTACCAACCTGCGCAATACACCAGTCACCTGCTCCGGTTGAAATCCTACTTCCTTTAAGAATCGATATATCTTGTCTCGCTCTACGTACCCGGCAGACCCACCAACTTGACCAGCCTGCTCGATAAATGCAAGGGCTAGCAGTGACGCAAAATGTTCCTTCTGATCATTGGAGTCGATGTCATAAATATTAGCGAAAGGGGAGTCCGATGGATCGTAATGCTCTCGATCCTTGTAAATAACCGCCCGAAAGAACTCGTGCATTGGCAAAACGTACTGCCCGCCGTGTTCGATGATGCTGAGAATTTTCTGACTGTCCACATGCCCGCTCCCGACAAAAAAGCTGACGTACTCAAGTGCACGACGAACATTTCCTGAGCACATATTATCTATTAATTCGATAATATCTTCACGGGTCTCGAATGCGCGAATCAGCATAGCAAGATACTTCTCCAATCTATCCGATTGGATCGAGAACTTAATACCGGGCAACGTTCCCGCTTCCTTCAATTGATTCAGCGCGAAGCGCAGCCGTTTCTGAACAACCAAGTCTATTCGGGGTGGTTCGATGGTGAACACTCTCGGCTGATAGGCTGCCAGTGTGCCGCGAGCTCGCGACAGCGAGAACGTTTCGGGGCGCAAGGCGACGAAAACCGTTACTGGCCAATTTGTGGCGAAAGCGTGCGCAATGAGAAAAACCTCTTCCTGAAACAGCGGCGGTCGCTGGTCTACATTATCGAGAAAGACAACAATCTGCCTCTTTTGCCCTTTAGACGCGTGCTCAAGGGAGAGCTTAAGATGTTCTTCCTTATCGGCAACCAGACCCGCAATGAACTCTATTTCCTTTTTCTTAAACTCAATAGGGTCGATCTCTTTAAGCTCAGCGTAAATACCCTTTCCGAACGCTTGTATGCGCTGATTGTGAACGCCGCGAACGAACTGTTTTTCTTCGATGTCCGTGCCGTATTTTTCACGCAACTGCCGTATAACTTCTGCGACAGCGTAAGCACGCAAGTCCGTAACGACGGCCGGTTTTGAGCCAAAATCGATATAAAGAACTATCGCATTCTTTAACTCCGCCTTCGCATCAACCTTAATAAAATTCCTTATGAAAGTTGATTTTCCGGAACCCACATCGCCCACTAATAAGATGGGGCGTCGGCTCAGGCCAGCCGCCAGGATGTCGGCCGTTAGCTCGGTGGAGGCACCCTTCTTGTTAGTGGCAGGCAAAGCGGAAACACCTGCTTGCTCCTCGAAAAAAGTAGAGTACCTGGTGCGCAATAGTTCTTTGCTGACAAGGGCATATTGTGAGAGAGCCCCGCTGTGACAGTAGGTTTGCTCTAAGAACGCCTCCTCAATTTCAGGGGCGTTTGCCAAATCCTCGATAAATAGCCCACCTAAAATTTGCAAGTCTGTCGCTATGGGATTCCGGTTTTTGTGTCCAGGGTAATTAGTTACTCGCGCTGACAATTTGAGCGGAGGTGGAGGTAACGCAGTGCCCTTCAATAGCCGACCAAGATTGCCCTCAATAAGTCCCGCCGGCGACGCTGCATTCCATAGCTCAGCAAAACGTTGCAACATGTCGGCAAGCGACAGGAAAACGAGAGCCTTTCCATCCATCGAAGGCAATGCGTCGACACGAGCGCCGATGAAGAGAACAAGTTGCCGGCCATTACAGATCGCTCCGTAAGGCACGCTTCGTTGCCGACAATAGTCCACCGCTTGAGATATTGCGCTTTCAACGCCAGGTGAACTTTCGCAAAGTGTTTTGATGCGGCAAATATTTTCATTGAAGCCTGCCGGCACCAAAAAATGTGTTGATGCCCGCTTAGCTTCAATTATTAGTGCACTCGGACTACCACATTCGTAATCGGTATATTCGCCGCGATCATATTTTTCGACTTGAACCAGCCCCTTGTCCCACCCGAGCACTTCCGTGATAAGTGAATCGATCAATCGAAATCGAACGGTCGCCTCGTTGGTTGTGTCACCCAACTGATTGGCGTCAAGAATTAACTGCTCCAGCGCTCGACGTGCGTGCTCATAGTTCATTTAAGGCTCCTGACTGCCCATGTTGCCCAAAGAATGCCTATGGCTAATGTTTCGCCGCCGACTCAGCCTAGCGCTCCTCCAGCCACACGATAGCTCCAACTTTTTGGAGGTATCGCGGGAAAAGTCCGCTCTAGCAACCAAAAGGAAGATCTATCAATTTTATAAACAAAAATCAGATGCTTACTATGATACAGCGCAACAACCACGTCAGTAATTTAGGGGGTAGTTCGTTACCGATCTAACAGCCCCCTCAAGCAGGCGCGGTACACGCTATCGGCCAGGGGCTGTGCCGTTGCATGCCGCCGGCTGTAATCGAAGGACATCGAAAACTCACTTTATGTGCACCAATTTTCGTCGTATGCGGCCACCATCTATTGATGCCAAGAATTCTATATCTCCAACTCGTCGTTAGAGCCGCACGTCTGAGTCGAAAGCTACACATCTGGCAGGGGCGTGGTGGGGTCTCTACCGCGCCAGCGCGCTGAGCTGCTTTCACCCCCTGCGCTCACCGCGCCCATCCAGGATCTGCTGAAAATTCATTTGGCACCTGCAGCGCGCTTCGGATGAGAACGAAATGCGCCGCGCAACTCCCGCACCGTTGCATCGCAGAAGATACACACGGACCATGCGAAGCAAAAGAACTGTTATGTCGAGCTACACCCGTAATGCACCGATCTTCAACGTCATCGCGTGGCGGCGTTCTTGTACGTGTCTGAAAGAGCGAATAGTGACCTGCCCCCTAAGCACGTGTCTTGCGATTCGAAGGATCAAAGTACGTACAAACAGAGCGCGGACGGAAGACCGCGCAGTCTAAGAACGCATTCGGCGTTCCAGCGGTAACAGTTCGTTTCGGACAAATACATGCGCAGCTCTCTCCACTCTGCCAAAAACTCCAGTGGAAAGAGCAGCCGCCGGGACGAACGGCCGCTTACAGTGCGGCCGTCACCACGATCTCGACGCGGAATTTCGGATTGGCCAGCGGTGCCTGCACGGTCGCGCGCGGCGGCGTATGCCCGGCCGCGACCCAGCGGTCCCACACCGCGTTCATGCCGGCGAAATCTTCCATGTCGGCCAGGAAGATCTGCGCCATCAGGATGCGGGTCTTGTCGGTGCCGGCGCGCGCGAGCAAGGCATCGATCGAGGCCAGGGTTTCGCGGGTCTGGCCGGCGATGTCGAGGTCCTCGCTGTCGGGCACCTGGCCGGCCAGGTAGGCCACGCCGTTATGGATCGCCATTTCCGACAAACGCGCGCCGACGTCGAATCGCTGGATCATGCATCACCTCCTGGATGTGGGGCGGCCATTGTCGGTCAAACCGGCGCCGCGCACACGCACAATGCCTCACCGGACCGCCGTGACCGGCGGCCTCGTCCTCTGGCACATTCTCTCGCACATCCCGGACGGCGCTACAGCTCCGGCGTGCTGGCCTCGATGATGCGCTCGCTTTCCTCGCGTTCGCCGCTGCGGTCCGGGCCGCTCAGCGCCGCGTCGGCATTGGCGCGATGCTGGGCGCGCACGTCCGGCGGCAGCACGTCGATCTGGCGGTGCGCCTGCGCCACCGCGCGTTCGCCGGGCTTGAGCTGGCAGTTGCGGCTGAGGATCTCGAGCTCGTCGCCGGTCTGCGCCGCCCCGCTCTGCAGATTGATCACCACCCCGAGCGTGTCGCCCATCGGTTCGAGCCGGTTGCAGATCGCATCGATGGTGCCGTAGCTGCGCTGGCCGTTACGGTCGACGATGGCCAACAGGTTTTCGTCGTCCACCCATACCGCCGAACGCACGCCGGCCACGCTCTTGGCGGCGATGCGCGCATTCTCGCGGTCGATCCGGCGAGCCGGGTCGACCAGGCGGATCGCGCGACGCAGGTCGCGGTCGAGCGCTTCGACGTTCTGGTGCAAGGCGACCTGGTCGCCGGCGATCGCCTGACCGCGCATCTTCGCCAGGCGCTCGGCGGTTTCGCTGCGGTCGATCGGCACGCCGGCGCGCGCCGGTTTCTGCGCCGCCTCGCGCTCGGCCTGGCCGCTGCAGGCGCACAGCGCCACGGACAACATCACGCCGCAGAGAACTGCGCCAACTGCATTTGCGCCACGTTTCATCGCATCACCTCGTGCAGTGAGGACGGCCCGTATCGATCGGCCGGGCCTTGGCCGCCCCGACCGCTTTATACCCCGCGACGGCCCGGAACGGTTGCCGCATCGCAACGCAAATGCGACCGGGGTCGCGCCTCGGCCGCTTCGATGCGAGCGCGGGCCGGGCCCGGGCGCGTTTCGCGACCGCGTCCCGGATTCCCCCACGACCGCGCCGCTACAGTCGATTACAGGTCGTTCGCGACCGTCGCCACCCGCATGCGGCCTGGATGGACGCATGCCGATCCTGGGAACGGCCGGCTATCGCACCGGTCGCAGCGACGGCGTTTGACCGCAGGCAAGGCCCATAAGCATAAGCAAGCCGCATGCAACGCCTCGCATCCGGATCGACCGCATGCGTACCCCGGGGGGACCGAGCGTCCACAACCGAGGATACGTAATGAACGCACCCAACCAGACCGCCCCCCACGGCAAGCGCCGCCGCACCGCCTGGGCCGTCGCCGGCCTGCTCTGCGCCCACGCCGCTCTCGCCGCACCGCAGGCGCCGCGCGAAGACCTGTCCGCTGCACCGAACACGACGACGCAGGCCGGGCCCAGCGCGACCTGCAGCTACGTCGACTGGAGCCGCGGCATCAACTACACCCTGGGCACCATCGTGAAATACCTGCCCAACGGCCAGTACTACAAGCTGGTCAACGTCGGCAGCAACGGCAGCGACGGCACCGACCCGACCATCAGCACCTGGTACTGGCAGCCGACCAGTTGCGACAACACCACCCCGCCGGGCGGCGGCGGCTTCATCGTCACCCAGGCGCAGTTCAACCAGATGTTCCCGAACCGCAACCCCTTCTACACCTACGCCGGCCTGGTCGCGGCGATCAAGTCGTATCCGAACTTCGCCCACGAAGGCGGCGACACCATCGCCCGCCAGGAAGCGGCGGCCTTCCTCGCCAACGTCAACCAGGAAACCGGCGGGCTGGTGCATATCCGCGAGCTAAACCAGGCCAACTGGAACCATTACTGCGCACCGGCCGGCACCTGCGGCAACAAGCAGTACTACGGGCGCGGGCCGATCCAGCTCAGCTGGAACTACAACTACGCCGCTGCCGGCAACGCGCTCGGCCTGGACCTGCTCAACAACCCCGACTTGGTCGCGACCAACGCCGCGATCGCCTGGCAGACCGCGCTGTGGTACTGGATGACCCAACGCGGCGGCGCCAGCAATACGCCGCATCAAGCGATGGTGAACCTGCGCGCGTTCGGCGAGACCATCCGCGCGATCAACGGCGGCATCGAATGCAACGCCAGCGGCCTGGGCCACCAGCAAATGCTCAACCGCGGCACCTACTACCGCAACTTCGCCGCGATCCTCGGCGTGCCGCCGGGCAACAACCTCACCTGTTGACCGGCACCGCGCCTCGATCGATGCCGCGTCCGGCCGCCGCATGCGCGCGGCCGGACGTTTCGCGGTGGCGGACGTTACGCGCGCGCCTCAACCGTCGAAAGCGGCGCAGCCGATCTCCTGCGTGCCCGCCTGCTCGCCGGCACGCACGAAGCGCAAATCCGGCATCGGCACGTCCTCGCTCGCCGGCGCGGTCGGCACGCCGAGCTTGAAGTACTCGCGATAGGCCTCGGGCACCGGCTGCGCGCCGATCGCCGCGCGCGCTTGTTCCGCGCTCGCCTCGACGACCACGGCGAAGGTCGAACCGCTGCCGAAGTCGTAATCGACGCGGCGCACCCGGAAACCGTGCAGACGCGTGGGATGGCTTGGAGTCAGCGTGCCCCAGCCGGGGCCGACGTCGCCGAGATTGCTGTCCGGGTCGATCGCCACGCCGGCTTGGCGCAGGGTCTGCGCGAATGCAGCGTCCTGCACATCGGCGAAGTACTCGCCCTGGCAAGCCGCATTGGCGGCGACCCAGGCGGCGAAATCGAACGCCGCGGCCGCCGCGGGCACGGTCACGGGCGGCGATGGCGGTGCGGCGGCGACCGGCGACTTCGCGTTCTCGTCGTCCGGGCCGACGCAGGCCGACAAGGCCAACGCCAGCAACCATGCCCCCTTGCTCAGGATCTTGCCTTCCATGTCCCCGCCTCCGTAATCCGATGGCCACAGCCTACCCCGCAGGGCGACATCGGGACACAGAACGCCGGAGACTGACGGGCGTGAAGCCGGCGGCGCGCGGCTTGCGCGTGTCACGACCGCCGGCACGGGCCGAAAGGCCGGGTTCCGCCTATCCGATCATTCCGCGGTGAGGTAATAGGTGAAAGTCTTGTCGTGGCCGATCGTATTGGTGCCGTGCACGACCAACGTATGCGAACCCGGTGCGAGCGGCTTGAACATCATGAAGAAACCGTCGACCACCGCCGGCTGCCAGGCGCCGGTGATGCAGCCGTCCATGCGCGGGCGCAGACTCAGATCGCCCTTGATCGAGAACAGGTTGTCGGACGCGTAGCGATAGCCGAACACATCGCGGATCGGGCGCCCGTCCAGGCTCACTTCGAGCAGGTTCACCGTGTCCATCGCCGCGGCCGCATCCTGGCGCAGGAAGTCGTACAGGGATTGGCCCGGCGCCGGCTCGAAGTTGGGGTCGGGACAGGGATAGGTGTTCACCACCGCGCCGATGTAGAGCAGGATCGACTTGCCGCGCGGGATCGTGCAGTGGCGCGTGCCGCTGAACACCGGCGGCCCGGCGATGCGGGCGATGTACCAGACCGGCCCGTGCTGGTCGACCGCGCAGTTGGCGCCGGTCGGGTCGTACAGCGGGCTGCGCTCCAAGGGTTGCGCGTACACCCATTGCGAAGCGGTTTCGCCCCAGGTCGACATGCTCTTGCCGAAGGGTCGCGAATCGCGTGGATACAACACGCGCTGGTTGGCGTGGTGGCTGCCGTTGTCGACGGCGGGGCTGCCGGCCTGCGCCGAAGCGCTGCAGGCGAGCAGGACGGAAAGCAGGACGGAGATACGGGTCTGGCGCATGGGACGATCCCTCGGCTGAGGTGGATACGGCGACGGTGTCTGCGCGAGCGGATGCGATGGAGTGCGGACGCGCGCAGGCCTCGGGCGATTGCCTTGGCGAAGGCGCAAGCGCTCCCGGCGGCCACCCGCGATAGCGGGCCGCGTCGGGAGGGCTCGGCAACGGATCGCCATCCAACAAGCACCCTCGGCGCGAAGCTAGGCTGCGTGCCGGGCGATTACTCGCTGGTTTCGGACAAGGTCGTCCGTGGGCGCGTTTTCGGTCTGCCTGTGCACAAGGCGATGCACGCTAGGCGCATCGCCGTGGCTCTGTTTACCGCGGCACGCGCTATTGAGGCACCATCAGGCAAGCGCCGTTGCCGTTCGGCGGCGGTTGCTGCGGAAAGGTCTTTTCCGGATACACATGCACCGGCGTGGTGGCGACGAAGCCGTCGGCGAAGGCGAATTCGACAAAGGCCGCCGACCAGCCCGTGGCGGGCAGCGTCAACGCGGCCTCGACGCTGTTGCGCGTCAGCGTCAACGGCGATTCGCGGTAGCGAATGCCGCAGGCATAGCGAAAATCGCGCCCGCCCGGATTGTCGGCGACCCACAGCTTGGCGCTGACCGGCCGCTCCGAGGCGCGCGCGCTCAGTCGCAGCTGGCCGCCACGCTGGTTGAGCCGCGCGCGCACGCTCGGCAAGGATTCGTTGCGCCCCCAGCGTTGCAAGGCCGGGATCAGGGTCTCGCGCATATGCCGGCGCACCCCGCCGTGATCGGAGTTCGGCGCCGCGCGCAGGCTGGTCGCGCCGGGCAGATCGTCGACATAGAGCCGCTGCGCATCGGGCGGGAAGAAATCGTCGCCGCTGGCACTGACCAGGTACTTCGGAATGCGCAGACGCTGACGGTGGCGCGTGCGCAGGTAGGCGTAAGGGTCTTCGATCTTCATCAGGTCGTCGAACTCGGGCTGCCGGTAGCGCGTGGTGATGCCTTCCTGGTGGTAGGGCTGCAAGGCGATCGGCCAACCGCCGCCGTAGCTGCGGTTGATGTGTTCGATCAGGGCCTGGATGCGCATGTCGATGACGTAGGAGACGATCGCCTCCACGCGCGGGTCGCCGATCGCGGTCAGCCACGCGGTCCAGGCGCGCTTGGACGCACCGGTGACGACGAACGAACGCACCCGCCAGCCGCGCAGTTCGCGCTCGGCCAGGTCCATCGCCCTGACCGCGCTTTCGGCCATCGGCACGTGCAGCGGCAGGGTCGTGTTCGCCGCCGGGTCGTCGAGGAAACGGCGCCAGGTCGCGGCGACCAGCACGTCCTCTTTCTTCGCGACCGTCTCGCCGGGCAGGGTCAGATATTGGTTCGGCACGTCCGATACCGAGACCACGATGGTGTGGGTGCTGCGGGCGACTTCGAGCGCCAGGGTCTCGTCGAAATCGCTCGGCGGCCGCACTGGGTCGTTGCCGCTGGCGCGGTTGCTGCCGTTGTTGATCACCAGCAAGGCCGACTTCGGCCGGGCCACATCGGGAATGTAGATGTCGACCCGATGCGTCCATTCGGGCGGGATGGCGCCGCCGTTCTCGGGCCAATGCTGCGAAGCCAGGCGATAACTGCGTTTCTCCACGCCCTCCAGCGGCGTGCTGCCGAGGCTTTCGTAACGCAGCGGCACACGCGCCTGGCGCTGGCGATAGTCGGGCCAGACCTGGCTGTAATCGATGCGATGGCCGGACGTGTCCGGTGCCGCTGTCGAGGCCGCGGCCATGGCGGTCGCGCTCGACGCGAGCGCCATCGCCGCCAATCCCCAGCCCAGCAACCGCTGTTTCATCGATGGTCGAATGCTCGGAACCGTCCTCCGACTGATCGTCCGATTCATCGTATTCAGCCCTCGCCTGCCGTATCGGCGTCCAGCCTAAACGCAAACCCGAGCCGGACCTGTGCGGCAGCGCAGAGATCGGCCGACGGCGCGGCCTACAGGTTGCGCCAGGCGCCGATCAATCCGAACAGATGGACCAGGCCGATGGCGAAGCAGATCGCCGAGCTCCAATACCAGAACGGGGTCGCCGGCTGCGGCACCGAAGCCACCGCCATCGGCACGACCACGAGCCCGCGCAGCAGATACACCGCGGTAATCGCGCACAGTGCCGGTTTGGCCCAGGGCCACGGCGCGATCAGGCCCGAGCCCGACAAGGCATAGCCGCCCCAGATCGCCAGCATGAGGGCGATGCAGGCGGTGAGCGCGGCCGGATACAGACGGCCGGCTTCGTCCATGCGCGCCATGCCTTCGCCGGCGCCGAAGAAGCGATACCAGGCGGCGCCGCCGAAGATCACCGCGACATGGGCCAACGCCGCCAGCCCATTGAGGACCGCGGCGAACAACAACCAGGGCTGCGAGAGCTGCGACATCATGCGGCCTCGGGCCCGGAAGCATGGACGAAGTAGAGAGATCGGATCGGCATCGAGCGATCCTGGCGGACACGAAAACTGTGCGCGAGTGCCGAAAGCAACGGTCGCGCCGGCTGCGGATACCGAAGGCCGTATCCGGCGCCAACAGACAGCCTGTTGGCACGGGTTGCGACGCATCGGCGCCCGAGGGCATCCACGGAAGACATGGCCCCTCGCCGACCGCCGCGGCGGAATCGTTCCGTTGCGGCGGCCTTCCCCGGAGACCCTCATGCGCACCGCCCAGCGTCTGATCCATTCCCTGCTCGCACCGCTGTTGTTGCTGTGCCTGCCCGGCACCGTCCATGCCGCCGCCGCGACGCCGCGCGACAGCGTCGCCGACGTCGCCCGCCGCATCCAGGATCATTACTACGACGTCGATCGCGCGGCGAAGATCGGCGAGAGCCTGCGCAAGGCCGCGGCCGAAGGCGAATTCGACCGCTACACCGACCCGCGCGACCTCGCCACCGCCTTGACCGAACGCATCAAGTCCCACGATGGCCATTTCCGGGTCAATTGGCTCGCGCCCGAACAACGCGCTGCCGATCCGCGTGGGCCGGCGCAAGGTGCCGACGCCGGGCCGCGACTCGCCCCTGCGGGTGTCGGTGCCGGCCCGGGTGCGGGACCCCGCGTGCGCGGGCGGCCCGGCCTGAACGTGGCCCAGCCCGTCGATTACGCGCGTCGCCGCAACTACGGCGTGCATCGGGCCGAGGTCCTGCCCGGCAACCTCGGCTATCTGGATCTGAAAGAGTTCGCCGACTTCCGCTTCGGCGAGCCGCGCGCACCGGCTCGCCTCGCGCTCGAATCGGCGCTGCAACTGCTGGCTTCCACCGATGCGCTGATCATCGACCTGCGCGACAACGGCGGCGGCTCGCCGGTCTCGGTCGGCTATCTGGTCAGCGCGTTCACCCCGAAAGGCGCCGACATCTACAGCAGCTTCCACTGGCGCGACGGCGACAGCCTCGGCAGCACCTCCGAAGCGCCTGTGGACTGGTACCCGAACCCGCGCCTGGACGTGCCGCTGTATCTGCTGACCAGCCCGCGCACCGCCTCGGCCGCCGAGGCCCTGGTCTATACGCTCAAGAACGTCGGCCGCGCGGTGGTGATCGGCGAGACCAGCGCCGGCGCCGCCAATCCCGGCGCCGAGATCGACGCCGGCAACGGCTTCAGCGTCTTCGTCGCGACCGGCTCGCCGACCAGCCCGATCACCCATCGCAACTGGGAGGGCAGCGGCATCGCCCCCGACGTCGCCGTGCCGCAACGCGAGGCCTTGCGCACGGCGCAAGCGCTCGCCCTGGACAGCCTGCTGAAGAAAGGCCTGAGCGGCGGCGATGCGATCGATGCGCGCTGGGCGCTCGACGCGGTGCGCGCCGAGTCCGCCTCCGTGCCGGCGCCGGCCCACGCCGAGTACACCGGCCAATACGATCGCATGCGCATCGAAGAGGACGCCGGCCGTCTGTATCTGCGCAACGGCAAACGCCCGCAGCAGCCCCTGGCCGCGCTGGAACGCGACCTGTTCTACCTCGTCGACGACCCGAGCGTGCGGGTGCGCTTCGAGCGCAACGGCGACGGCCGCGTGGCCGCACTGGAAACCCTGCGCCCGGACGGCAGCGCCAACCGCTACAGGCGCTGAAGCGGTGGGTTGAAATGGTGGGCGTTGAAGCGGCCGTATAAGCACGAACGGCCGGCGACGCGCGGCGGCATCGCGCCGCGCGTCGTCCTTCACAGGCCCGCCGGGCCTGCGTTTGTTGTCTGTGCAGAGCGTCGCAGCCTGCGTCGGCGACCCCTATCATCCGCCTCCGGCCGGGCTGCCGACGCTCTGCGCCCGATCACAGCTGACGCAGGAACGCGACCAGGTCTTCCTTCTCCTGCTTCTCCAGACGCGTCTGCAATACGACGTTGAAGAACTCGACCGTGTCCTCCAGGGTCAACAGGCGGCCGTCGTGCAGGTACGGCGGCGAGTCCTTGATGCCGCGCAGCGGAAAGGTCTTGATCGGCCCGTCGGCGCTGGCATAGCGGCCGTTGATCGTGTGCGGCTTGAAGAAGCGCTCGACCTGCAGGTTATGCATGCTGTTGTCGGTGTAATACGGCGGCGTGTGACAGGCCGAGCATTGCGCCTTGCCGAAGAACAAAGCCTCGCCGCGCTTCTCGGCCTCGCCGGCATCGGCCTTGAGGCGTCCGAACACGTCGAGCTTCGGCGCCGGCGGGAAATCGAGCAGCGCCTGGAACTCGCCCATCGCGTGTACCTGATGACCGCGGTCGAGGATGTTGATGCCCTTCTTGGTCGCGATCACCGGGTCGCCGTCGAAATAGGCCGCGCGCTGCTCGAACTCGGTGAAATCCTCGACCGTCTTCAAGGCCCGCTGCGAACCGAACAGGCGCTGGATGTTGACGCCGCGCAAGGTCGGGGTGTCGATGCGATGACGGAACGGCTGTGGCCGAATGTCGCCGACCAGATGCGTCGCCGCGACCGTATGCCCGTTGCTGTGGCAGTCCAGGCAGGCGACGCCGCGGCTCGGCAGGGCCGAACGCCTGTCCTCGGTCTGGTTGAACTGCTGCTGCGCGAACGGCGTCACCAGCAAGCGCAAGCCTTCCAACTGCTTGGGGTTCAACACACCGTTGAACAGCTCGAAGTAGTTGTTGATCGTGACCAATTGGCCCTTCGACACATCGCCCAGGTCGGGCCGCGTGGTCAGATAAATCGGCGCGGGAAAGTCCGGAAGAAAATGATCGGGCAAGTCGAAATCCAGATCGAAGCGGGTCAGGTCGCGCTGCTCGGCGCGCTTGACCGCATCGATGTGAAACTGCGGAAACAGCATGCCGCCCTCGGGATGGTTCGGATGCGGCAAGGGCAGGAACCCGACCGGAAACAGGCCGCGCTCGCGGATCTGTTCCGGGCCCATCGCGCCAAGCTCCTCCCAACTCGTCCCCGACGGCAGCCGCGCGCGCACCCCGCCCTGCACCGGCTTGCCGCCCGACATACTCACGCCGCGCACCGGTTTGTTGCCCAGGTCGTAGCGTTGTTCGAGCAGGCTGCGATGGCGTTGCATCACCGCCGGCTTGTCGCGCTCCATGCGCGACTTGATCGCGGCGAAGGTTTCCTTGATCACCACCGGCATGTAGCTGCTCGGAGGATCGGCGGCCAAGGCGATGCCGGACACGCCGAGTGCGCCTAGACATAACAGCCACAGTGGCCGAAGCCGTGGAGACTTCTGCTGCCTCATGGTCTTTCTCCCTGGATGGCGAAGACGTCGCTGTCGGGCACCGCGGACGCGGTGCGCTGCTCGAGGCTAGTCCTCGCGCAGGCACGAATGAAATCGTTTGATTCGATGGCAGCGATAGCCGATGGCTATACGCATGACGGCGCGGTTAAGCGCCGTGCGCCACGTCATGATGATGGCGCGATGCGGGTCACGAAACCTTCGCTGCGTCGGAAGGGTCGCGGTC
>NZ_JBQEOE010000003.1:0-82196 GCF_052045105.1 Lysobacter sp. 22409
CGCTCCTACAAAAGACTGGAGCGATCAGCAAAAAGAGAGCGGCGTCGCCGCCGCTCCCGCATTGCTCAGTACATCACCCGCAAGGTCACGCCGTAGGTGCGCGGGGCGCCGAGGAAAGCGTTCCAGGAACCGGTCTGCAACGGGGCGTCGAAACCGACCTGCTTGTACTCCTCGTCGGTGAGGTTCATCGCCCAGGCTTCGACCATCCAGCGCCGGTTCTTGGCGCCGATGCCCAGGCGCGCATTGACCACGGTGTAGGCCTCCTGGCCCTTCTCCGGGTCCAGGTCGGAACCGGTGTTGTAGTCGGACGAGTACTTGGCGCCGATGTTGAAGCGGCCGACCAGCGAGGCGCCGAAGTCCCACTGGTAGGTCGCCGAAGCCGAGGCCGACCACAGCGGCGCGAAGCTCGCCCGCGCGCCGGGCAACTTGGCCAGGTCGGCGTCGGGCAGCGGGTCGTTGCCGTACTTGGTGTCGGCGTACATCAAGCCGCCCTGCAGCATCAGGCCCTTGAGCCCGGTCTGCCACAGGATCTCGGTGTCGATGCCCTGCGACACCACCTCCGGGATCGACCGCACCACGAAGCTGGTGCCGAGGAAGCTGTTGAGCTGGAAGTCGGTGTAGGTCTGGTGGAACAAGGTCGCATTGAGCAGCAGATTGCCGTCGGCCCAGGTGGTCTTGGCGCCGAGCTCGTAGCTGTCGACGAACTCGCCCGGGAACGAGGTGTCGTTGACCGGGGCGATGCCGGCGGTGCCCGAGGACAGGCCGTTGGAGGACTGCACGCGGTCGAGGTTGAAGCCGCCGGCCTTGTAGCCGCGCGCGGCCGAGGCGTAGCCCATGACGTGCTCGTTCCAGCGGTAGGCCGCCTTGATCGTGCCCGACCATTCCTTCTCGTCGCGTTCCTGGTTGGTCACCCGGCCGTTGTGCAGGGTGTTGGCCCACGGCAGGCACATGAAGCCGACCACCTGCTGGACCAGCGCCGCGCGCGCCGCGGCCGGCACGCCGCGTGCGGCCAGGGCCGCGCCGACCCGGGTCGGGTTGGCCAGCGCCGCGCCGCAACCGAGGCCGCCGTTGGGATTGCTGTAGACCGAGTCGAGTTCCTTGTTCTCCTTGGTGTAGCGCAGGCCCAAGGTGATATCGAGGGCGTCGGTCGCATGCCAGGTGTTATTGGTGAACAAGGCCACGCTCTTGCTGTTCTGCTGGTAGCGGTCGAGCGCACCGAGCCCGCCGAAACTGCTGCCGAACGGGCGGCCCGAAGCCTGCGACAAGAAGGTCGCGGCATTGGCGGTGTTGATCAGCCCGGCCGGGAAGCGCGCGGCGATCTGGCTCAGCACCGCGGTCGACAGATACGGCTCGTAGTGCGCGCCGAGGCTGTAGGAATCGTTGCGCTTGAGGTCTTCGTCGGCATAGAACAAGCCGAACATCCAGTCGAGCTTGTCGGTCGCGCCGGTCAGGCGGAACTCCTGGCTGAACTGCTTGAAGCCGGTGAAGGATTCGTCCGGGTCCGGATTGCGGTAGATCAGGTCGGCGGTGGTGAAATCGAAGTCCAGGCCGTTCATGGCCTGCCAGTCGCGCGAGGCGGTGATCGAGGTCAGGGTGGCGCCACCGAACCAGGGCGTAATCCAGTTGACCTCGGCCGAGATGCCCTTGTCCTTGATGTCCTGGGTGGTCGGGCGATTGCTCCAGGCCACGCGCGCGAACGGATCGGCGACCGGCGCGACGCCGGTGCCGCCGACCAGCGCATTGATGATCGCCGAGGTCGGGCCACGCACCGTGGTCAGGCCGACGCAGCAGTTCTCTTCGCGGCTGCTGTAGTCGGCGATGAAGTTGATGTCGAGGTTCTCGGTCGGCTCCAACAGCAGCTGACCGCGCAAAGTGTGGAAGTTCTGGTCGCCGTCCTCGCGCTCGCCGCGCGGGCCGCGGCCGATCTCGACGTTGGTGAAACCGTCGCGCTTGCGCTTGCCGGCGTAGACGCGGAAGGCGGCGTTCTCGCCGATCGCGGTATTGAACGAGCCGGCCAGACCGACCGCGCCGTAGTTGCCGATGGTCAGCTCTCCCTCGACCGTGGTGTCGTAGCTCGGCCGGCGGGTGATGACGTTGATGACACCGGCCGAGGTGTTCTTGCCGAACACCGTGCCCTGCGGGCCCTTCAGCACTTCGATACGCTCGATCTCGCCGAGGTCGCCGAAGCCGACGCCGTTGCGCGGGCGGTAGACGCCGTCGATGACCACGCCGACCGAGGACTCCAGGCCGGCGTTGTCGCCGACCGTGCCGATGCCGCGGATGCGCGCCACCGTCTGCACTTCGCTCTGGGTGCTGCTCACGGTCAGGCCGGGCACCAGCACCTGCAGGTCCTTGACGTCGCGCACGCCGGTGTCCTGCAGCAACTGCTCGGGCAAGGCGGTGATCGAGATCGGCACGTCCTGCATGGCCTCCTCGCGCTTTTGCGCGGTCACGGTGAGGCCGGCCAAGGTCGTGGCCTCCTCTTCGGCGGGGGCAGCACCGGTTTGTTGCGCCTGTGCGGTCGCGGCGAGCGACGCCACTGACAAGGCGATGGCCAAAGACAAGGACTTGCGACCCGGCTGACGAGCGATCATCTGGTTTCCCCCAAGTTTGAAAACGTTCGGGACGTGCTGGACTTCGATGTCCGGTGCGGCGGGTGCGCAAGATGAAGGCATGCGTCCGGGGGTCCGACCCGTGTCTGCGATACCGCGCCGTCCCCTGCGCGGATCACATCCTTGTTCGATACGTAATCCGTGAGCGATTGCGGCCTGAGTCTGTAAGGCGTGGATCGAATCGGCGTGCGGAAATTAGCACGCTGTTAACGAACGTCATGCGGCGATGCAACACCTTTGTGTAGGCAAACGCAAGCAAAAGCGCAGAAGCGCGTCGCATCGTGGTTCGCGGCTTAAAAACGAACGAACGTTCGCGCGTTCGCGAAGCGAGGGCACGACAGCGTCGTGTCGGAATGCGCAAACGCGACTGCACAGCCGTGCACGAAAACTGCGTCATCGGTCCGCCGGCGCTAGGGTCGATCCCAGGTGGCGACAGCGATGCATGCGGCGTGCAATGCAGGCGAACCTTCCGTGGAACCTCGCCCAGGCAGCGAAGTTCCGGCCGTTCCCCCGAACAAGGACTACGCCCATGGACAGCGTCAACGGCGCATCGCACAGCAGCGAATCGCAATCCACCGCCTCGGCCACCCAGGCCCAGGCCACGCCGAGCATCAGCGAAGAGCGCGAGGAGGAGATCCGCGCCGAGCTGGCGCAGAACCCGCAGGCGGTCGCCGCGCTCGACCAGTTGGTCGCCGACCGCAATTTCGGCCAGCTCAGCGAAGAACAGAAAGTCGAATCGCTCAATTCCTTCATGAGCGCGCCGAACGCGGCGACCGCGACCTATCTGCAGGGCGCAGCGGAAGTGAGCTTGAACCCGCAGGCGACACCGTCCTCGTTGACGCCCGACGCCGGCACCCTGACCCTGGACGGCGTCACCTACGGCATCCAGAACGGCAATCTGCTCGATGCCGAGGGCCGCACCGTCGGCACGATCCGCAACGACGGCACCGTCCAGCTCGCCAACGAAGCCGCCGCGCGCAGCGTCTACGACAACATCGGCACCCGCGTGCAACTGACCGAACAAATCGGCGCGCAGACCCGGACCCTGGTCGACCTGCATGCCGCCGATCCGCGCGGCCGCCTCGCCGACCCCAATCTGAATCAGGAAGTCGCCAATCGCGTCACCGCGGTGATCGAACAGGCGCGCCGCGAAGGCATGAACATGCGCGTGGACACCGCCTATCGCACCTTCGCCGAACAGGACACGCTGTACGCGCAGGGCCGCACCGCGCCGGGCAACCGGGTCACCAACGCGCGCGCCGGCCAGTCCTGGCACAACTACGGTGTCGCGGTCGACCTGGTCTTCAACGACGCCAACGGCCGGCCGAGCTGGGCCGAGACCAACAACTGGGACCGTTACGGCGAAATCGCCGTCGCCCAGGGCCTGGAATGGGGCGGCAACTGGCAAGGGTTTACCGACCGTCCGCACGTCGAATACCACCCCGGCTTCGACGCCGGCGATGCGCGCAACATGATGCAAAGCCATCGCCAGGGCGGGCTGGAGGCGGTCTGGGATCGCATGGGCATCGGCCAGGTACCGTGACCCAGGCCGCGGCGCCTCGCCTCGCGATGGCTAGACTGGTCCGCACATGAGTCGCCACGCGCACCGCCTTTGTCTCGCGATCGCCTGTGCGGTCGCCCTGTTGCCGGCCTGCCGGGCCGGCGCCGTGCGCCCTGCCCTTGCATCGCCCACCGCGTCGGCCACCGCCGAAGCCGCACCGCCGCGTCTGCTCGCCGGAGCCGGCGCGGTCGCGTTTCACCCGAGTCGGGCGCTGCTCGCCTGGAGCGACGGCAAACGCTGGCACGTGCTCGACCTGCACACCGACCGCGTCGTCGACTTCGCCACCGACAGCGAGATCGCCGACCTCGCCTACGCGCCCGACGGCGACCTGTGGCTGGTCGGCGACCATGCCGAGCGCTGGCGCGACGGCCGCCTCGGCTGCCGCAGCGAAGCCGCCGACCTCAGCCGCGCGCTCGGCACCGCGGGCGACGGCCTCGCTGCCGCCGGCTACGGCCATTCCGACGGCGTCGGGCCCTTGCGCCATCCGGTCTGGATCGACCTGCACTGCGGTCTCACCCGCTATCCGGCCGAGCCGTTACCGGCCGGCGTCGCCGATGCCGCCAGCGACCCGGGCGGCGTCGCCGGCAAACGCACGCAACCGCCGCGCGCCGTGCCGGCCGGATTCGTCGCCCCGGCCGACAGCTCGGCCAAGCCGGTCGCGGTGTCGCACGACGGCCATTGGTGGGTCGGCGAGGACGCCGGACGATTGCTGCTGTATCGGACCGCGAACGGCCGCTGAGCGTGCGCATCGCACGCGGGCCAGTCCCGCCCCGGCAACACAGGCCAGCGCGGCGCGGGCCCTCAGCCCGGCTGGCATACTGTGCGCCCGCCTGCAGCCCCAGCGCGCCGGCTCCTCCCGCATCAGAACACCCGGTATTTCGTGTCCGCCCCAGACTCCTCCAGCGCCCGCAATCTCGACGCCCATACCCCGCTCATGCGCCAGTTCTTCGCCGCCAAGGCGGAGCATCCGGACGTACTGATGTTCTTCCGCATGGGCGATTTCTACGAGCTGTTCTACGACGACGCCCGCAAGGCGGCGCGACTGCTCGACATCACCCTGACCCAGCGCGGCAACTCGGCCGGGCAACCGATCCCGATGGCCGGCGTGCCGCACCATTCGGCCGAAGGCTATCTCGCCCGCCTGGTCGCGCTCGGCGAGTCGGTGGCGATCTGCGAACAGATCGGCGACCCGGCCCTGGCCAAGGGCATCGTCGAACGCAAGGTGGTGCGCATCATCACCCCGGGCACGGTCACCGACGAGGCCCTGCTCAACGAACGCCGCGACACCTTGTTGCTGGCGGTCGCTCGCGGCAAGCACTCTTACGGCGTGGCCTGGGCCGATCTGGCCTCGGGCCGCTTCCTGGTCAACGAAGTCGCCAGCGAAGACGCGCTGGAAGCCGAACTGGCCCGGCTGGAGCCGGCCGAACTGTTGGTCGCCGACGAAGACGGCTGGCCGCCGTTCGTGGCCGAACGCAACGGCATGCGCCGTCGTCCGCCGTGGCTGTTCGACGTCGACAGCGGCCGCCGCCAGTTGCTGCGTTTCTTCGGCCTGCACGATCTCAGCGGCTTCGGCCTGGAAGACAAGCCGCTGGCGATCGCCGCCGCCGCGGCCCTGCTCGGCTATGTCGAGGAAACCCAGAAGCAACGCCTGCCGCACCTGACTTCGATCGCGATCGAATCCGGCGACGGCGCGATCGCGATGAACGCGGCCACCCGCCGCCATCTCGAACTCGACAGCCGCGTCGACGGCGACAGCCGCACCACCCTGCTCGGCGTGCTCGACAGCACCGTGACGCCGATGGGCGGGCGCCTGCTGCGGCGTTGGCTGCACCGCCCGCTGCGCGACCGCAGCGTCCTGCGTCATCGCCACCAGGCGGTCGCGACCTTGATCGAAAGCCGCGCCGGCGACGACATCCGCGAACGCTTCCGCGCGCTCGGCGATCTGGAACGCATCCTCTCGCGCATCGCCCTGCGCAGCGCGCGCCCGCGCGACCTGTCGACTCTGCGCGACGGCCTCGGCCTGTTGCCGGACGTGCGCGCCACTCTGGCGCCGCTCGATGCGCCGCGCCTCAACGCGCTGGGCGCCGAACTCGGCGAACACGACGCCCACGCGCATCTGCTGGCCGAGGCCATCGTGCCGCAGCCGCCGGTGCTGGCCCGCGACGGCGGCGTATTCGCCACCGGCTACGACGCCGAGCTCGACGAGCTGCGCACCTTGTCGACCAACGCCGATCAGTTCCTGGTCGACCTGGAAGCGCGCGAACGCGCCAGCAGCGGCATCGCCACGCTCAAGGTCGGCTACAACCGCGTCCACGGTTACTACCTCGAAATCAGCAAGGGCCAAGCCGACAAGGCGCCGACCCACTACACCCGGCGGCAGACGCTCAGCAACGCCGAGCGCTACATCACCGAGGAACTCAAGCAGTTCGAGGACAAGGTGTTGTCGGCGCGCGAGCGCTCGCTCGCGCGTGAGCGGCTGCTGTACGAACAATTGCTCGATGCCCTCAACGAACGCCTGGAGCCGCTCAAGCATTGCGCCGCGGCCCTGGCCGAGCTCGACGTGCTGTGCGGTTTCGCCGAACGCGCGCAGGCGCTGGACTGGTCGCAGCCGGAACTCGGCGACACGCCCGGCCTGCGCATCGAACGCGGCCGCCACCCGGTGGTCGAGGCGGTGCGCAAGGACCCGTTCGAGCCCAACGACCTGATTCTCGATGAGGACAATGGCCGCCGCATGCTGGTGATCACCGGCCCGAACATGGGCGGTAAGTCGACCTACATGCGCCAGAACGCGCTGATCGTGCTGCTCGCCCACATCGGCAGCTTCGTGCCCGCTTCGCGCGCGCTGATCGGCCCGATCGACCGCATCCTGACCCGCATCGGCGCCGGCGACGACCTCGCCCGCGGCCAGTCGACCTTCATGGTCGAGATGAGCGAGACCAGCTACATCCTGCATCACGCCACCGACCAGTCGCTGGTGCTGATGGACGAGATCGGCCGCGGCACCTCGACCTACGACGGCCTGGCCCTGGCCGAGGCCTGCGCGCGCCACCTGGCCCACAGCAACCGCGCCTACACCTTGTTCGCGACGCATTACTTCGAGCTCACCGCATTGGCCGAGCCCGGCAACGGCATCGCCAACGTCCACCTGGACGCGGTCGAGCACGGCGACCAACTGGTGTTCATGCATGCGGTCAAGGACGGCCCGGCCGATCGCAGCTTCGGCTTGCAGGTCGCCGCGTTGGCCGGCCTGCCGAAGTCGGTGGTCAAGCAGGCGCGCGGGCGTTTGATCGAGCTGGAACAACAAGGTCGCGAGACGCCCAAGCCCTCGTTCGCCACCGCCGCGCTCGACCAACCGCAGCAGTTCGGTCTGTTCGCGACCTCGTCGGCGGCGTTGGATGCGCTGGCCGAAGTCGATCCGGACGAACTGACGCCGAAACAGGCCTTGGAAGCGCTGTATCGAATCAAAGCGCTGGCTTGAGCGCAGAGTACCGTGACGACGCAGACGGGTGCCGCTTGGTTGCCCGCCGCGGTCCGCCCCGATAATCCCGTCATCCCCGCGAAGGCGGGGATCCAGGGCTCTACCGCGGCATTACTCTGAAGTCTCTGGATCCCCGCCTGCGCGGGGAGGACGGCGGGAAGATCGATAGCGGCTGCAAGCCACATCGCCGCCGACAGTCATAGCGCACGGTCCCTATCGGACGAACCGCTAAACTAATGCCCGGAACGGACACCGGAGCGCATGTGGAAGCCCTATTACTCGTCGTCGGCCTGATCGCCGGCCTGATTCTCGCGCGTCTGTATCGGCCGCAGGCGGCGATCGTCGCTGCCTCGACGGATACGCCGCGGGCGGATACGGAAAACACGCCGGCTGTCGAGCAAATCCAAAACGAAGCCGAAGCACCGATTGAATCGACTTCGGAAACGGCCGAAGCACCAGAGGATCGCTTACTTCGGTTGGTCCGTTCCATCGATGCGATCGACGAACGCATCCAGCGTCCGCAGGAGCTGCTCGCCCTGCCCGAGTTCCACCAAGGCGTCGATCTGGTCGCGAGCGAAGCCTTCAGCGCCGCCGACCTGGTGCGCCAGCTCAGCGGCACCGGCTACGTGCTGCAATCGATGATCACCAAGGCCCTGCCGCGCCGCAGCGACGTCGCGCTCGACCCGGTGTTCGAGCACGTCGGCCAGTTCGGCGGTTACCCGCTGCACTTCCTGGTCGAGTACCTGCGCACCCGCCCCGACGCCAGCGAGCTGCCCAAGCTGCTGCGCCATGCCCAGCCGTGGTGGTGGGACTTCGCCCCGGTGCGCCAGCAACTGCGCGACTACCTGCAATGGGCCGAACAATTCGGGCCGGCGCCGGCCGCGCCGGTGCTGGAGGAACTGGAGGAGCACGCCGCGACGCAGTTGCGCGACACCCTGAAGCGCTTCCAGTCGCCGCTGCTGGAACCGCTGATCGAGCAGGCCGAACACGCCACCAATGCGCGCCGCGAAAGCCGCGTGCTCGGCGCCTTCGGCCGGGTCAACGCCAGCGCCAAGGCGCAGACGCGCATCGTCCACGACGCCCTCGCCCGCCAACTCGAACGCCTGCACGAACTGCTGTCGGGCGACGACGCCGCCTCGGTGCTGGTCTCCGGCGAACACGGCGTCGGCAAGACCGTGCTGATCGACCTGTTGGCCGAGCGCCTGCAGGCCGAAGGCTGGCTGGTGTTCGAGGCTTCGGCGGCCGAGATCCTATCCGGCCAGAGCTACATCGGCGAGCTCGAAGAGCGGGTACGCGAGATGCTCGGCGTGCTCAACCGCAAGCGCGCGGTGTGGCGCGCGCCGGAGTTCTTCGACCTGCTCGCCAAGGGCTCGCACTCGCGCGACCCGCGCGGCCTGCTCGACCTGGTGCTGCCGGCGATCGAGCGCGGCCAGCTGCGGGTGATCGGCGAGATCACCCCGCGCCAGTTGGCGCAGTTGCTGATCGCACGTCCGGTCATCAAGCACCACGTCGAAATCGTGCCGCTGTTGCCGACCGAAGCCGATGCGCTGGAGGCGATCGCCGCCGAGTGGGCGCGTTTGGAAGGCGAACGCCTCGGTCGCCCGGTCGCCGACCCGCGCGCGCTGGCAGAGGGCGCGCGCATGGCCGCCCAGTATTTCCCCGAGCAACAAGAACCCGGCCGCCTGCTGCGCCTGCTCAACGACGCGCTGCAGAGCGCGCTGGCGGAAGCGCCGCCGGCGCTGCCGCTCGACGCCGAGCGCCTGCTGGCGACCATCGCCCAGCGCAGCGGCCTGCCGCTCGACGTCATCGACGACCGCCAGAGCCTCGACCTCGACCGTCTGCGCGCGTTTTTCCGTCAGCGCGTGATCGGCCAGGACGAAGCCGTCGACGCCCTGCTCGACCGCATCGCCATGCTCAAGGCCGGGCTGATCGACAGCAGCCGCCCGATCGGCGTGTTCCTGTTCGCCGGCCCCACCGGCACCGGCAAGACCGAACTGGCCAAAGCGCTCGGCGAGCTCTTGTTCGGCAGCGACGAGCGCCTGCTGCGCCTGGACATGAGCGAGTTCCAGTCCGAGGACTCGGCCTGGCGCCTGACCGCCGACGAAGGCGGCCAGAGCGGCGTGCGTTCGCTGACCTCGCGCATCCGCGAGCAGCCGTTCTCGGTGGTGTTGCTGGACGAGTTCGAGAAGGCCCATCCGAAAGTCTGGGATCTGTTCCTGCAGGTGTTCGACGATGCTCGCCTGAGCGACCGCAGCGGCCACACCGCCGACTTCCGCCACAGCATCATCATCCTGACCAGCAACGTCGGCTCGACCATTTCGCGCAGCGCCGGCCCGGGTTTCACCTCGGCGCGCGGCGGTTATTCGCGCGACGCGGTCGAGAAGGCGCTGTTCGAGACCTTCCGCCGCGAGTTCCTCAACCGACTCGACCGCATCGTGCTGTTCAATCCGCTCGACCGCAGCCTGATGCGCGAGATCCTGCACAAGGAGCTCAAGCGCGTGCTGACCCGGCGCGGCCTGCGCAATCGCGACTGGGCGGTGGAATGGGAGCCCTCGGCGATCGAGTTCCTGCTCGACCGCGGCTTCACCCCCGACCTCGGCGCGCGGCCGCTGCGCCGCGCGATCGAGCACTACCTGCTCGCCCCCCTGGCGCGCAGCATCGTCGAACACCGCGCGCCGCAGGGCGACCAGTTCCTGTTCGTGCGCAGCGCCGGCGACCAGCTCGACGTGCAGTTCATCGATCCCGACGCGTCGCGGCGCAACGACGGCGCCGTGGCCGAAGTCGCCGCGCCCGCCGACGCCGGCGACCTGCGCGATCTGGTGCATGCGCCGTCGGCCACGGCGGCGTCGGTGGCGCGGCTCGATGCCCGCCTGCAGCAGCTCGACCTCACCGTGACCTCGCAGGACTGGGTCTCGGCGCGCGAAGCCGATTACGCGCGCATGGCCGAAGCCGATTTCTGGAACGCCGGCGACCGCCATCTGGTGCTCGACCGCATCGAACGTCGCGACCGCATCGAGAGCGCGCTCGATACCGCCCATCGCATGCACCATCGTTTGCGCGAGGACGGCGGCAACGACGAATTCGCCGGCCGCATCGCCCAGTTGCTGTTCCTGCTCGGCCTGGCGGTCGACGCCGTTCGCGAACAGCGCCCGCAGGATGCCTTGATCGAAATCGATACCGACGAAGCCGCGCACCTGCGCCACGGCCCCGACCTGCGCTTGTGGTGGCAGCGCCTGCTGGCGATGTACCTGGCCTGGGCGCAGCGCCGCAACATGCGCGTGGAAGTGCTGCGCCAGGACGCCGAGCGCTGCAAGGCCTGGCTGGCGGTGAGCGGTTTCGGCGCCTTCGACCTGCTGCAGGCCGAGTCCGGCCTGCACGTGCTCGAAGACCAAGAGGACGGCGTCACCCGCCGCGTCTCGTTGTCGGTGCAGGTGGCGCCGGACCTGCCGGGCCGCGCGCGCGTCGCCCAGGCCGCGGCCGAAGGCGAGCGGCGCATCAGCCGGCGTTACCGCGAGTCGCCCTCGCCCTTGGTCCGCGACGGCGTGCGCGGCTGGCGCAGCGGCCGCCTCGACCGCGTGCTCGGCGGCGAGTTCGACGTCATGCAGGGCGGCTGATGGGCGCCTGATGCGCCGCACATCTCATGGGTAGGAGCGGCGCAAGCCGCGAGAGCATCACCGGCCGTGCCCACGCGGTCGCGGCTCGAGTCGCTCCTGCTCCTCCCGGCCGTCGGCCGCGATCGAATCGGCAGGCTGTACGACCCTTCCGAATCCGTCAGGCGGTCACGGCCTCGCAGCGATAAGCCTTCCATGATCCGTCTTGGATGGAACGGCGGTGCCGCCGTCGCGCATCGCCGTCCATAGCCGTTCTCTATCGGATAAGTCGAAAGGATCGATTTCACATGCGGATGGTCCCGGCCTATCGTTCCCTCGTCCCTTCGTGACACGGAACGCCAGCGATGAGCCAACAGGACGAACCACACCCGATGTCGCCGACCACCGCCCTCGACGGTCCGGTACGCGAATGTCCGCATCTTGCCTCGGCGCACTCGCACGGATCGCTTTCATCGCACGACGATCGATCGACCGATCCGTCGCCCCCCTCCTGAAGAACTTGCACGAGCCGCTCCAGGGCGGCCCGTGCGCACATCGTTGCGCCCCCCAGCCCCACGTCCCCAGTCGCCGGATCCACATCCTCAAAGGCACGTAGCCATGTCAAACGAAAGCAAATGCCCCTTCAATCACACCGCCGGTGGCGGCACCTCCAACCGCGACTGGTGGCCTAACCAGCTCAACCTCAAGGTCCTGCACCAACAGACCCCGCATGCCGACCCGATGAGCGAGGGCTTCGACTACGCCGAAGCCTTCAAGAGCCTCGACCTGGCCGCGGTCAAGAACGATCTGCACGCGCTGATGACCGACTCGCAGGAGTGGTGGCCGGCCGACTTCGGCCATTACGGCCCCTTGTTCATCCGCATGGCCTGGCACAGCGCCGGCACTTACCGCACCTTCGACGGCCGCGGCGGCGCGGGCGCCGGCCAACAGCGTTTCGCCCCGCTCAACAGCTGGCCGGACAACGGCAACCTCGACAAGGCCCGCCGCCTGCTGTGGCCGATCAAGCAGAAGTACGGCAACAAGATTTCCTGGGCCGACTTGATGATCCTCACCGGCAACGTCGCCCTGGAGTCGATGGGCTTCAAGACCTTCGGCTTCGCCGGCGGCCGCGCCGACGTGTGGGAGCCGGAAGAACACGTTTACTGGGGCACCGAAACCACCTGGCTCGGCGACAAGCGCTACTCCGGCGACCGCGTCCTGGAGAACCCGCTCGGCGCCGTGCAGATGGGCCTGATCTACGTCAATCCGCAGGGCCCGAACGGCAACCCCGACCCGCTCGCGGCGGCTCGCGACATCCGCGAGACCTTCGCGCGCATGGCCATGGACGATGAGGAAACCGTCGCTCTGATCGCCGGCGGCCACAGCTTCGGCAAGACCCACGGTGCCGGTCCCGAATCGCACGTCGGCCGCGAGCCCGAAGGCGGCGATCTCGAACAACAGGGCCTGGGCTGGGCCAGCAGCTTCGGCAGCGGCCTCGGCGGCGATTCGATCACCAGCGGCCTGGAAGTCACCTGGACCAGCACGCCGACGCAGTGGAGCAACCAGTTCTTCGAAAACCTGTTCGGCTACGAATGGGAACTGAGCAAGAGCCCGGCCGGCGCGCACCAGTGGATCGCGAAGGACGGCGCCGGCGCCGGCACCATTCCCGACGCGCACGACCCGAACAAGCGCCGCGCGCCGACCATGCTGACCACCGACCTGTCGCTGCGCTTCGATCCGGCCTACGAAAAGATCTCGCGCCGCTTCCTGGAAAACCCGGATCAACTCGCCGACGCCTTCGCCCGCGCCTGGTTCAAGCTGACCCATCGCGACATGGGCCCGCGCGCGCGCTACCTCGGCCCGGAAGTCCCGGCCGAAGAACTGATCTGGCAGGACCCGGTTCCGGCCGTCGACCATCCGCTGATCGACGAGCAGGACATCGCCGCGCTCAAGAGCAAGATCCTGGCTTCGGGCCTGCCGATCTCGCAATTGGTCTCGACCGCCTGGGCTTCGGCCTCGACCTTCCGCGGCTCCGACAAGCGCGGCGGCGCCAACGGCGCGCGCATCCGCCTGGCCCCGCAGAAGGATTGGGAGGTCAACCAGCCGGCGCAACTCGCCAAGGTGCTGTCGGCCCTGGAAGCGATCCGGCAAGACTTCGACGCCGCGCAATCCGGCGGCAAGAAGGTTTCGCTGGCCGACCTGATCGTGCTGGCCGGCGCCGCCGGCGTCGAGCAGGCGGCGAAGAACGCCGGCCATCCGGTCAAGGTGCCGTTCGCTCCGGGACGCACCGACGCCACGGCCGCGCAGACCGACGTCGATTCCTTCGCCGTGCTCGAACCCATCGCCGACGGCTTCCGCAACTACCTCAAGGGCAAGTACGAGGTCAGCGCCGAATCGTTGCTGATCGACAAGGCCCAGTTGCTCGATCTGAGCGCACCGGAACTGACCGTGCTGGTCGGCGGCCTGCGCATGCTCGGCACCAACGTCGGCCCGAGCCGGCACGGCGTGTTCACCCATCGCGCCGATGCGCTGAGCAACGACTTCTTCGTCAACCTGCTCGACATGAGCACGGTGTGGAAGCCGGTTTCGGACGCCAAGGACGTGTTCGAAGGGCGCGACCGCAAGAGCGGCGAACTGAAGTGGACGGCGACCCGCGTCGACCTGGTGTTCGGCTCGCACTCGCAGTTGCGCGCGCTGGCCGAGGTGTATGCGAGCTCGGACGCGCAGGAGAAGTTCGTCCACGACTTCGTCGCCGCCTGGAACAAGGTGATGAACGCGGATCGCTTCGACCTCGCCTGAGCCTGGCCAGCACGGCTTCCACTCGAACGGGTCGGCCGGATGGCCGGCCCGTTGCGTTTCCGAGCCGGTAGCTGCGCGAGTCGGCGCCTCGCGGCCCGAGCGACGGATCGCCATGGAGCGCATGAATCTTCGTTTATCGCCCTTCTATCGCCCGCTTATCGGCGGGTAAGTGTGCTATCGAAAAAAACCCGCGAATCTCACCCCAAGCTCACCGGCCGGCGCTAGCATCTGGGTTCCTTGCAACGGACCGACCCCGATGAGCGCTTCGCTGACCGACGACCTTCTCAACCAACTCCAGGGCCAGCCGCTGGCGCAACTGGGCAGCCAGCTCGGGCTGTCGCAACCGCAGACGCAGAACGCGGTGAGCGCCGCCCTGCCCTTGCTGCTCGGCGCGCTCGGCCGCAACGCCAGCCAGCCGCAAGGCGCCGAGGCGCTGTTCGGCGCGCTGCAACGCGACCACGCCGGCGTCGGCAGCGGTCTCGACATCGGCAGCGTGCTCGGTGCGGTGCTCGGCGGCGGCGCAAGCCGGCAGACCGACGGCGCCGGCATCCTCGGCCACATCTTCGGCGGCCGCCAGGAAACCGCGGCGGAAGGTCTCGGCCAGGCCACCGGTCTCGGCGGCAGCCAGGCCAATACGCTGTTGAAGGTACTGGCGCCGATCGTGCTGTCCTATCTCGCCCAACGCATGATGTCGGGCGGCAACCAGGCGGCATCGCCGCAGGCGCTCGGCCAGGTGCTCGGCCAGGAAGAGCAGCGTATTTCCCAGCAGGGCGGCCTCGGCGGCGGCCTGCTCGGCGCGGTGCTCGACCAGGACGGCGACGGCCAGTTGGGCCTGGGCGATCTGCTCAAGATCGGCGGCGGCCTGCTCGGCGGCGGCCAGCGCTGAATCCAGGCTGGTTTTCCCGATGTATCGACGACGGCTGCGCCCAGGCGCAGCCGTTTTCGTTTTCGCCGCCATCGATTCGCCGTTATCGAACGGCGACACGCGCGCGACTCACAGCGCGTCGATATCGCCCAGGGCTTTGATCAAGCGCCGCGCGCGCTTGTCGGGCTTGGTCTCCGGCGCGCGATAGCCATTGCGTTCGGCCACGCGCATCGCCCGCGCCTGCTCGCGGGCAAGGCGCGAGGCTTCGGTTTCCGCGTACAGAGTCTGGGCGACGCTCGCCGGCCCGCGCGTATCGCTGAGCCCGGTCACGGCGATCTCGAACATTTCCTCGCCGCGCGCGATGCGCAAGGCGTCGCCGACGCGCAGCGCGCGCGAGGCCTTGCCGCGCTGACCGCCGATCTCGACCTTGCCGGTCTCGACCGCCTGCCGCGCCAGGCTGCGGGTCTTGAAGAAACGCGCCGCCCACAACCACAGATCCAGACGGACCGAGGCCTGCGGCGGCGGCGAAGGAATCTCTTGCTTGCTCATCGGCGCGAAAGATACCACTGCATTCCTACACTGCAACTGAGGGCCGCGGGCCGACGTTCCCGCTGCCGACGCAGGCAGGGCGACGACCCGCTCACCGATCAGCCGGCATACTGCGCCGACTCCGCACGGATCCCGTCATGGCCCCCAGCCCCTCACGCGGCAGCCATCTGCTGACCGAAGGTCCGATCGGACGCACGATGATCGCTTTCGCGCTGCCGATCATGGCCGGTAACGCCGCGCAGTCGCTCAACGGCTCGATCAACTCGATCTGGGTCGGGCGTTATCTCGGCGAAGCCGCGCTGACCGCGACCGCGAACGCCAACAACATTATGTTCTTCCTGATCGGTTCGATCTTCGGCATCGGCATGGCCGCGACGATCCTGATCGGCCAGGCGATCGGCGCCAAGGACACCGCGCGCGCGCGCCGGGTCATGGGCACCAGCGCGACCTTCTTCATCGGCCTGTCGGCGCTGATCGCCGCGGCCGGTTGGTTCATGGCCGATCCGGTGTTGCGCGCGATGGGCACGCCGGCGGCGGCGCTGCCGCTGGCCGAGGACTACCTGCGGGTGATCTTCCTGTCGATGCCGTTCCTGTACGCCTTCGCCTTCATCTCGGCGGCCCTGCGCGGCGCCGGCGATTCGCGCACGCCGTTCCGCTTCCTGCTGATGGCGGTGGTGCTCGACATCGCCTTCAACCCCTTGCTGATCTTCGGCTGGGGGCCGATCCCCGCGCTCGGCATCGCCGGCTCGGCGGCCTCGACCTTCTTCGCCCAGGGCCTGGGCCTGATGGCGATGCTGCTGTATCTGCGACGCAAGCGCCACGTGCTCTGGCTCGGCCGCCAGGACGCGCATCTGCTGAAGATCGACCCGACCGTGTTACGCGCGTTGATCGTCAAGGGCGTGCCGATGGGTTTGCAGATGGTGCTGATCTCGTTGGCGATGATCGCGATGATCAGCCTGGTCAACGCCCACGGCACCGGCACCGCAGCCGGCTATGGCGCCGCGCTGCAGTTGTGGACCTATGTGCAGATGCCGGCGATGGCGATCGGCGCGGCCTGTTCGTCGATCGCCGCGCAGAGCGTCGGCGCCGGGCGTTGGGACCGCGTCGACGCGACCGCGCGCACCGGCACCGGTTTCAACTTCCTCATGACCGGCGCGCTGATCGTGCCGCTGATCCTGTTCGACCGCTACACCCTGGCGCTGTTCCTGCCGGAAGGCAGCGCATCGTTCGAGATCGCGCGCCATCTCAACCACATCGCGATCTGGTCGTTCCTGTTCTTCGGCGTGACCTTCGTGATTTCCGGCGTGGTGCGCGCGACCGGCGCGGTGGTGCCGCCGTTGTTGATCCTCGGTTTCGCGCTATGGGGCATCCGCGTGCCGTTCGCGACCTTGCTGCAGCCGGTGATCGGCACCGATGCGCTGTGGTGGAGTTTCCCAGTCAGCGCGCTGTGCTCGATGCTGATGTCGATCGCCTATTACCGCTGGGGCGGCTGGCGACGTTCGCGGATGATGGCCGCGCCCGAGCGCGTCGTCGCGCCGATCGCCACCCGGACCATCGCCACTCCGGCCGAAATCGCCGCGCCACCGCCTGCGCCGGTGGCCGATGCGAGTCCTGAAGAGAACGACGAGAGCGGCGAGATCGACAGCGTCGGCACACCTGCGCGCGAGCGCCCTGTTCGCTGACGGCCGCGTAGCTCGGCATTGCGGCGCGTAGACGCTGCAGATTCGTGGGCCGCCATGCCGGCGTGCAGGGTCAGATGTCCTGCAACGGCAGCGTAAATACCCCGGCCTCGCCCTTGTCGAAGGCCTCGCGCCAGATGCGGTAGCCCTCCAGGTCGCTCTCGCGTACCGGCAGATGGCCGATTACCCGCGGCTCGACCTCGGCCACGCGCGTGCCGACGATGGGGAAATGGCCGAGCAGGCGCAGGCTCTTGAGTTCGGCGACCTCGTCGACGTGCTCGCGCAGCACTTCCTCGGCGGTGTGGGTGTCGAACTTGCGCAGCGACAAGGCGTCGCGGCCGTCGGGCAAGGCATCGATACGCTGCACCCAGAAGAATCCCCAGGCGCCGTCGCTGCGCAGATAGGTGCAGATATCGCCTTCGGACAAACCGGGATTCACGTTGCGCTCTCCTGCCGCGGGGGCGGCATCGTGCGGGCGGCGCCGCGTCGGGAATCTAGCGCGAACCGGCCCCGGCGTATATTCCGGGAGCGGTCGAAAAGCGGGGCCGTTGCGGCCTATGTCGCGGACGCGCTCGGCGGCTGCGTCAGCAGCGCGGCGGCGACGTCGAAAGCCGGCGAGAACCGGCCCGTTCCAGCCGCCGCTGTTTCGCTTCGGCCTGACGCCGCCGGAAACGAAAACGGCCGCCTTGCGGCGGCCGTTCGATGCGCTGCGCGGTGAGGCGCGGCGACGGGATTACTCGGCTGCGGTAGCCGCGGCAGCGCTCTTGGCGCGCGCGTAGGCAGCGAGGTCTTCCTTGATGCGGGCCTTCTTGCCTTCCAGGCCGCGCAGGTAGTACAGCTTGCCGGCGCGAACCTTACCGCGGCGCTTGACGTCGACCGAGTCGATGATCGCGCTGTGGGTCTGGAAGACGCGCTCGACGCCGAAGCCGTGCGAAATCTTGCGAACGGTGAACGAGGAGTTCAGGCCGCCGTTCTTCTTGGCGATGACCACGCCTTCATAGGCCTGGACGCGCTCGCGGTTGCCTTCCTTGACCTTGACGTTGACCACGACGGTGTCGCCGGGGCTGAAGTCGGGCAGCTTGCGCTGGATCTGTTCGGCTTCGAAGTTCTGCAGCAGGGTGTGGATAGAGGGCTTGTTCATGGGTGCGGCCTGTTGGATTAGTTGTTGCGCGAGTGCACGTGGACCCGCGTCATGGCATCGGTACAGCAAATGGGTACGGCTAAGCGGCTAATTATAGCGGCATTTTTTATCGGGTTGCCAGCTTGGGCTGCCCGTCTCAGGCCGTCCGACCCGGGCCGGGAGCCTTGGCCGGGGCCTGATCGGCACTGGAAACGCTTCCAGCCCCGCCCTCGCCCGGCTCTGCGGCGGCCTGCGAGGCGGCCAGCTCGGCCCGGTAGGCCTCCAGCAGCTTGCGGTCGGCCTTGGACAAAGCCGCCTCGTCGAGCAGGTCGGGCCGGCGCTGCCAGGTCCGGCCCAGCGCCTGTTGCCGGCGCCAGCGCGCGATATGGGCGTGGTTGCCCGACATCAGCACCACCGGCACGCCGCCGAGCTCGTGCTCGACCGGGCGGGTGTAATGCGGGCAGTCGAGCAGGCCGTCCTCGAAACTGTCCTGGACCGCCGACTCGGCGTCGTTGAGGGCGCCGTCCTGGAGCCGGGCGACCGCATCGACGATCACCGCCGCAGCGAGTTCGCCGCCGGACAGGACGTAGTCGCCGATCGAGACTTCCTCGTCGACCTCGGCCTGGATCAGGCGCTCGTCGACGCCTTCATAGCGGCCGCACAACAGGATCAGGCGCTCGTGGGCGGCCAGTTCGCGGACCTTGGCCTGGTCCAGGCGCACGCCTTGCGGGCTCATATAGACCACCCGCGCCGGGGTCGGATCGGCCGCGCGCGCGGCGCGGATCGCGGCACGCAGCGGCTCGATCAGCATCACCATGCCGGGACCGCCGCCGAACGGACGTTCGTCGACGCGGCGGTAGTTGCCCTCGGCGTAATCGCGCGGATTCCAGCCGTGCAGCGACAGCAGCCCACGTTCGCCGGCACGGCCGACCACGCCGAACGCGGCGCACTGGGCGACGAATTCGGGGAACAGGCTGATGACGTCGATGCGCATGGGAGCGAGGAACGAGTGCCCAGTAAAGAAAAACGAGTGGCAATGCGGGAACTGCCGAAACGCTGCGAGAGAGACGGGAACGCATTCGTTCCTCGTTCCTCTTCACTCGTTCCTAGAACTCGGGATCCCAGTCGACCGTGACCGTATTGTTGTCGAAATCGACCGAAGTGACGTACTGCGGGAGTACGAACGGAATCATGCGCTCGCGGGTGTCGTCGCGGGCGACCAGCACGTCGTTGGCGCCGGTGGAAAACAGGTGCGAGACCGTGCCGAGCGAAACGCCCTCGGTCGTGACCACGCGCAGGCCTTCCAGGTCGACCCAGTAGTATTCGCCGGCCTTGGGCGGCGGCAGCGCCGAACGCGGCACGTAGATCTCGGTGCCGTGCATGGCCTCGACCGTGTCGCGATCGGTGACTTCGGGGAAATTGGCGATCAGGTACTTGCCGCTTTCGCGCCCGCGCACGCCCGAAAGCTCGCGCTCGCGGCCCTGCGGGTCGCGCACGATCCAGGGCTGGTAGCGGAAGATCGCAACGCGCGGCTCGGTCCAGGACTCGAGCTTGGCTTCGCCGCGAAGACCGAAAGCGCCAAGCACCCTGCCCAGCAGGATGCGGCGCGTGGAATCTGTCATCGGTGCGGTAATCGGGCCGCGCGCCAGGCGCGCGGCCCGCCGGCTCAGGCGGCCGGAGCGGCCTTGACGGCCTGCTTGTACAGGTCGGCGACCTTTTCGGTCAGCTGCGCGCCCTGGGAGACCCAGTGCTTCACGCGCTCGACGTTGAGCTCGACGCGCTTTTCGGCGCCGGCGGCCACCGGGTTGTAGAAACCGACGCGCTCGATGTTGCGGCCGTCGCGGGCGCTGCGGCTGTCGGTGACGATGATGTGGTAGAACGGACGCTTCTTGGCGCCGCCGCGGGTCAGTCGAATCTTGACCATGGGGTCTGCTTTCCTGTGTTGCCCAGCCGTCGGAATGACGGGGTAAGCCGGAAAGTCTAACCGATTCCGCGGCTTGGGCAAACCCGGGCCCTGCCCCAAGCCCGAATCGGGCCGAATCGTGGGCTTCCGGGGCCTCATTCCTGAACAAAGCCGCTTCCAGCCCCGTAGTGGCTGCAGCTGAGCCGGCTGTCGCAGAGGTCAGGCCGCCGGCTCGGCTCAGGCCGAACTCGTTGCACATCGAATCCGCATAAAACCAAAACGGCGACCGAACGGCCGCCGTTTTTTATCGGCACGCGCGACGCACGATCAGCGGAACGGCATGCCGCCGCGACCGCCCATCATGCCCTTCATGCCGCGCATCAAACCCTTCATGCCGCCGCCGGACAGCTTGCTCATCATCTTTTCCATCTGCTGATACTGCTTCATCAGCTTGTTGACGTCGGCCGGGGTCAGGCCCGCGCCCTTGGCAATGCGCGCGCGGCGCGAACCGTTGAGCAGGCCCGGGTTACGGCGCTCTTTCTTGGTCATCGAATTGATGATCGCGACCATGCGCGGCACTTCCTTGCCGGTGACCTGGTTCTTGACCGACTCGGGGATCTGGCCCATGCCCGGCAGCTTGTCCATGAGGCCGTGCAGGCCGCCCATGTTCTGCATCTGCTCGAGCTGGTCCTTCATGTCGTTGAGGTCGAATTTCTTGCCCTTGGCGACCTTCTCGGCGAGCTTCTGCGCCTTGTCCTTGTCGACCTGCTGCTCGACCTGCTCGACCAGCGACAGCACGTCGCCCATGTCGAGAATGCGGCTGGCGACGCGATCGGGGTGGAACACGTCGAGGCCGTCGGGCTTCTCGCCGACGCCGATGAACTTGATCGGGCGGCCGGTGACGTAGCGCACCGACAAGGCCGCGCCGCCGCGGGCGTCGCCGTCGGTCTTGGTCAGCACTACGCCGGTCAACGGCAGGGCTTCGCTGAAGGCCTTGGCGGTGATCGCGGCGTCCTGGCCGGTCATCGAGTCGACCACGAACAGGGTCTCGACCGGCGCGGCGGCGGCGTGCAGCGCCTTGATCTCGCTCATCATCGCTTCGTCGATGGCGAGGCGGCCGGCGGTATCGACCAGCAGCACGTCGACGTACGATTTGCGCGCGTCGGCGATCGCCGCGCGGACGATGTCCACGGGCTTCTGCGACGAGTCCGAGGCGAAGAACAACACCTCGACCTGCTCGGCAAGCTGTTTGAGCTGCTCGATCGCGGCCGGGCGGTAGACGTCGGCCGAGACCACCATGACCTTCTTCTTGCGGCGCTCGCGCAGATGCTTGGCGAGCTTGCCGACAGTGGTGGTCTTGCCGGCGCCTTGCAGACCGGCCATCAGGATCACCGCCGGCGCCGGCACGTTGAGGTTCAGGTCGGCGGCCTGCGAGCCCATGACCGTGGTCAGCTCGTCGCGCACCACCTTGATCAGGGCCTGGCCCGGGGTCAGGCTCTTCAGCACTTCCTGGCCGACCGCGCGGATCTTGATGCGCTCGATCAGGGCCTGCACGACCGGCAGGGCCACGTCGGCCTCGAGCAGGGCGATGCGGACCTCGCGCAGCGATTCGCGGATGTTTTCCTCGGTCAGACGGCCGCGGCCACGCAGGCGCTCGATGGTGCCGGAGAGGCGTTGGGTCAGGGATTCGAACATGCGCGCGCTACCTGCGTTGGGGCCGGCGCGACCGGGACGATGCCGGGCGGCCTTGCCGTATGGGTCTGATAAGACCGCGAAGTATAGCCCGGCGCGCGAATCCGCCATCCGGTCGCTGCAGATCGCCATGCCGCTATGCCACACTGCCGCGATGACAATCGTTCTCATCGCCGTCGCGCTCTACCTCGTCGCCAGCGGACTGCTGATCGCAGCGGTGCGCCACGACGTCGGGCGACAGGCGCGGTTGTGGCTGCTGCCGGCCAATCTGGCGGTGCTGTTGCACGGCGCCGCCCACTTCCTCGCCTGGCGCGCCGCTGGCGGTGCCGACCTGCATTTCTTCGCCGCGCTGTCGCTGGTCGGCCTGGGCATGGCCGCGCTGACCGCGATCGTCGGCGCCTCCGGGCGCATGGCCGCGCTCGGGGTGGTCGTGTTCCCGCTCGCCGCGCTGATGCTCGGCGCCTATCAGTTCAACGGCCACGTCCAGCATCCCGCGCCGCTGGACTGGCGCCTGCAGTTGCACGCCTGGTTCGCCCTGCTCGCCTACGCCACCCTGGCCGTCGCCGCCCTGTTCGCGTTGATGCTGTGGCTGCAGGAACGCGCCCTGCGCCGGCGCGAGTTCCACGGTTGGCTGCGCGCCCTGCCGCCGCTGGTCGAGCTGGAAAGCCTGTTGTTCCGCACCATCGCGGTCGGCTTCGCCCTGTTGACCGCGACCCTGCTGACCGGGGTGCTGTTCGTCGAGAACCTGTTCGCCCAGCATCTTGTGCACAAGACCGTGCTCAGCGTGCTGTCCTGGCTGGCCTTCGGCGGACTGCTGCTGGGGCGCTGGCGTTACGGCTGGCGTGGGACCACTGCGGTGCGCTGGACCCTGGCGGCGATGATCCTGTTGGTGCTGGCCTTCTTCGGCAGTAAGTTCGTCCTCGAACTGGTCCTGCGCAGGACCTGAGTCACCGCCTCACTCACGACCGGCACAGGCATGGACCGCTGGATCAAGTCGCTTTCGGCGCGCAACGAATTCGTCTTCGTGCTGGTGCTGGCGTTCGCCTGGCCGGTCCTCGGCAGCCTGACCGCCGTCGCCTACCCGCAACCGCCGACACCGATCGACGGCGCCGGGCTGGCTTCGATCCTGAGCCTGGAAATCCCGGTGTTGGCGGTGCTCGCGGTGTTCCTGTCGCTGCGCGGCTGGAACCTGGCCAGGCTCGGCCCGGCACCGGCGAAAACCGACCTGCCGCTGGGCCTGGCCCTGGCCGTACTGACCGCGATGCTGTTCTGGCTGCTGCAGGCCCTGGCGCTCGCGTTCGGCCTGAGCCTGCCGCCGGTCGACGAAGCGGTGCCGGTCGCCAGCGACATCGGCTGGCCGATGCGGCTCGCGGCCTCGGTGGTGAACGGCTTTTACGAGGAAGCCCTGGTGTGCGGTTATCTGATCACGGCGATGCGCGAGCGCCGCAGCACCTGGACCGCGATCCACCTGAGCACCGCGATCCGCACCGCCTACCACCTCTACCAGGGCAGCGTCGGGGTGATCTCGATCGTGCCGATGGGCTTGCTGTACGCCTGGCTGTACGCCCGCACCGGCCGGCTCTGGCCACTGGTGGTGGCCCATATCGTCCTGGATGTTTGGGCACTGAGCCTTCCGAGCTGAGTGTTCCCGACGGCAGCCGGCGCCCCGCCGCGTGGCCCGTCGAACCTGCTCTTGCCAGGTAATAACCCAACAAATCAGCCACCTGCCGGCGAGCATGAGGCGGACAGCGCCTGTGTGCACGATTCGTCGACTTGGCTTAACCGGCGCTTGCCGGAACAATATTTGCCTTGACAACTATTGCCTGGGCGCAGATTATTCGGCGCCATGACCACCCCCAATCCGAACCAGCCCTGCTCGACCTCGAACCTCGGCCTGCTGTTCCGCCAGGTCCGCGACGCGATGTGGGCACAGATGGAACGCGAGCTGGCGCAGGCCGGCCACGATCTGACCTTCAGCCAGTTCATCACCCTCAAGGAACTCGCGATCGGCACCGCCGGCGTGACCGAGCTGGCCCGCGCCGCCCAGCTCAATCCCGGGGCGATGACGCGCCTGCTCGACAAGCTGGAAAGCCGCGGCCTGGTCGCGCGCGTCGCCGATCCCGACGATCGCCGCGCCATCAACATCCACCTGACCGAGGCCGGTTCGGCGATCTGGAGCGATATCGACCAATGCGGCCGACGCGTGCGCGAACGCGCGATGGCCGGCCTAAGCGAAGACGACCGCGACCAGCTTTACCGTCTGCTCGAACAGGTTCGCGACAACCTCTCCCTTTCCGGTTCCTGAGCCATGTCACCCATCGACACTCGCCCGCGCCGCGGGCTGCTCCTCGTGCTCGCGCCGCTCGCCGCGGCCTTGATCCTCGCCGGCTGCGCCAGCACCCGCGGCCTTGTCCCCGAAGGGCGCGCGCTCGACGCCGACGACCTGGCGACCCAGCGCAGCTTCGCCGGCGCCCCGCGGTCCGAGACGTCGCTATCCGAGGCGACGTTCCCCAAGCGCGACTGGTGGACCTCGCTCGGCGACGCGCAATTGAATGGCTTGATCGACGAAGCCCTGGCCGGCACGCCGGGCCTGGACGCCGCCGACGCGCGCGTGCGCCAGGCCGTCGCCCAGGCCGGCCTCGCCGATGCCGCGCGCAAGGCCACCCTCGGCGGCAGCGCCCAGTATTCCGGCCTGCAACTGCCCGAGACGGTCGCCCCCGAACCGCTCGGCGGCAAATACAGCGGCGTGGAAGTGCTGTCGCTGAGCTTCAAGTACAGCCCCGATCTGTGGGGCGGCAAACGCGCGCGCTGGCATGCCGCACTCGGCCAGGCCCGCGCCGCCGAAGTGGAGTCCCAGGCCGCGCGCCTGACCCTGTCGTCGAACATCGCCCGCGCCTACGTCTCGCTGGCGAAGGCTTATGCCGGGTTCGACGTCGCCCAGGCCGAGAAGCAACGCTCCGAGCATCTGCTCGGCCTCGGCCGCCAGCGGGTCAAGGCCGGTCTCGACAATCAACTGCAGATCCGCAACGCCGAAAGCGCCAGCGCCGCCGCCGATCAGCAGATGCAATCGGCGCAGCAGCAGATCGATGCCACCCGCAACGCCATCGCCGCCTTGCTCGGCAAGGGCCCAGACCGCGGCCTCGACATCGCGCGCCCGTCCCTACTCAGCGCGAAATCGCCGGCGGTGCCGGCGGTGACCTCGAGCGAATTGCTCGGCCATCGTCCCGACGTGGTCGCCGCGCGTTGGCGCGTGGAAGCCGCATCGCACGGGATCAAGGCCGCCAAAGCCGATTTCTATCCGAGCGTGAATCTCAGCGCGATGCTCGGGCTGGCCTCGGGCGGCCTGTCGGATCTGTTCGGCAGCGATGCCGTGCTGATCCAGGGCGGCCCGGCCATCAGCCTGCCGATCTTCGACGGCGGCCGTCTGCGCAACCAACTCGCCGAAAGCGATGCCGAGTACGACCTCGCCGTCGCCAACTACAACCAGAACCTGGTCGCGGCCTTGCGCGAAGTCGCCGATGCCCTGCAGGCCTCGCGTTCGCTCGATACGCAGTTGGTTTCGGCGCAGCAGGCGCGCGATGCCGCGCAACAGGCCTGGCAGATCGCCAGTACCCGCTACCGCGCCGGCCTGGGCACGCAGCTCGACGTGCTGTCGGCGCAGCGCCCGCTGTTGCAGCTCGACCAACAGCTCGCCGGTTTGCGCGCACAACGCTTGGCCGCGGCGATCGAACTCGACCGCGCGCTCGGCGGCGGTCTCGAACTGCGCGCGCCCGACCCGGTCGCCGCGAAGCACCCCGTCGCCATTTCCGATTCCAGCGTTATCGCCAAGGCCTCCACGCCATGACCACCGAAATCAATCCGCAAGCCGCGGCCGCAGCCGCCGCCCCGCCGTCCAACGGCAAGCGCCGCAAGGCGCTGTTGATCCTGCTCAGCGTGGTCGCGGTCGCCGCGATCGCATGGGGCCTGTACTACATGCTGGTGCTGCGTTGGCATCAGGACACCGACGACGCCTACGTACAGGGCAACGTCGTCAGCATCACCCCGCAAACCCTGGGCACCGTGGTCAGCATCGGCGCCGACGACGGCATGAAGGTGAGCGCCGGCCAAGTGCTGGTCCAGCTCGATCCGAACGACGCCCAGGTCGCCTACGACCAGGCCACCGCCAACCTCGCCAACACCGTGCGCCAAGTGCGCGGTCTGTTCAGCGCGGTCGATGCCGGCCAAGCCGATCTGTCGGCACGCCAAGTCGCGGTGCAGAAGGCGCGTGCCGACGTGAAGCGCCGCGAAGGCCTGGTCGCCGGCGGCGCGGTCTCGGCCGAAGAGCTCGCCCACGCCCGCGACGAACTCGCCGCGGCCGAAGCGGCACTATCGTCCTCGCGCGGTTCGCTGGCGCGCAATCGCGCCTTGGTCGACGCCACCACCGTCGCCAAGCAGCCGCAAGTCGCCGCGGCCGCGGCGCAATTGCGCCAGGCCTATCTGAACCTGCAGCGCGCGGCCATCGTCGCGCCGGTCGACGGCTATGTCGCCAAGCGCAGCGTGCAGCTCGGCCAACGCGTCCAGCCCGGCACCGCGTTGATGACGATCGTGCCGCTGGAGCAGGTCTGGATCGAAGCCAACTTCAAGGAAACCCAGCTCGCCGACATGCGCATCGGCCAGCCGGTCGAACTGCACTCGGACCTGTACGGCAGCGACGTGACCTACCAGGGCAAGCTGGTCAGCCTCGGCATGGGCACCGGCAGCGCCTTCTCGCTGTTGCCGGCGCAGAACGCCAGCGGCAACTGGATCAAGATCATCCAACGCGTGCCGGTGCGCATCGAAATCGAGCCCAAGCAACTCGTCGAACACCCGTTGCGCCTGGGCCTGAGCATGCACGTCGACGTCGGCATCCGCGAACGCGGCGGCGCCGTGCTCGCCGCCGCGCCGCCGGCCAAGCCGCTGCTGAGCACCCAGGCCTATGCCAAGCAGTTGTCCGAAGCCGATGCGGTGATCGCGAACATCGTCCGCGAGAATTTGCCCGGCACGCACCACGGTTGACGAACGCGCGACCGGATCCGCTTCTCAGGCGCGATCCGGTCACGCAACTACCCCGCAGCAAAGACGAAGCGCCTCCCCCACGTCGTTCTTCGTCTGTCGCGACGCATCGCATCGAAGCAGCCGCGCCATCGGCGCCGCTTCGTCCCCTCCCCCGGCGATGCGTCGCGAGCTCTGAGACCGCCATTCCGGCACAAGCCGGAATGGCGGGAATCGGACGCTTTGGTTCCCGCTTTTGGTCCCGCGCCCGCGCGGCCCAACCGAACAGACAGGCAGATCCATGTCCGCCACCACGGCCAATGCCGGCGCCGCCCCCGCAGCGCCCACGCAAGCGGGCTTCCGCCCGCCGAACATCGCGCTGACCACGCTGGGCCTGGCCCTGGCGTCGTTCATGCAGGTGCTCGACATCACCATCGCCAACGTCTCGTTGCCGACCATCGCCGGCAACCTCGGCGGCAGCAGCAGCCAGGCGACCTGGGTCATCACCTCGTTCGCGGTCAGCAATGCGATCGCCCTGCCGCTGACCGGTTTCTTCACCCGCCGCTTCGGCGAGCGCAAATTGTTCATGTGGGCGACGCTGGCGTTCGTGGTCGCATCCCTGCTGTGCGGCCTGGCCAGCAGCATGGGCCTGCTGGTCACCGCGCGCGCCCTGCAGGGTTTCGTAGCCGGCCCGATGTACCCGGTCACCCAGGCCTTGTTGATCTCGATCTACCCACCGCATAAACGCGGACAGGCGATCGCATTGTTGGCGATGGTCACGGTGGTGGCGCCGATCGCAGGCCCCATCCTGGGCGGCTGGATCACCGACAACTACAGCTGGGAATGGATCTTCTTCATCAACATTCCCATCGGCATCTTCGCCAGCCTGGTGGTCGGCAGCCAGTTGCGCGGCCGCCCGGAGAAACTCGAACGCCCGAAGATGGACTACATGGGGCTGATGACCCTGATCGTCGGCGTGGGCGCGCTGCAGGTCCTGCTCGACCTGGGCAACGACGAAGACTGGTTCAACTCGACCAAGATCGTGATCCTGGCGATCGTCTCGGTGATCGCGCTGACCGTGTTCGTGATCTGGGAGCTGACCGAGCGCGACCCGATCGTCAACCTGCGCCTGTTCCGCCATCGCAACTTCGCCGCCGGCACCGCGGCGATGGTGCTGGCCTACTCGGCGTTCTTCGCGGTCGGCCTGCTGGTGCCGCTGTGGCTGCAGCGCAACCTGGGCTATACCCCGATCTGGGCCGGTTTCGCCACCGCGCCGATCGGCATCCTGCCTGTGTTGCTGACGCCTTTCGTCGGCCTGTACGCGACCCGCTTCGATCTGCGCATGGTCGCCAGCTTCGCCTTCATCGCGATGGCCTTCACCAGCTTCATCCGCTCAGGCTTCAACCTCGACGTCGACTTCAACCACGTCGCGATGGTGCAGCTGTGGCAGGGCCTGGGCGTGGCACTGTTCTTCATGCCGGTGCTGACGATCCTGTTGTCGGACCTGGAGCCGCACGAGATCGCCGCGGGCTCGGGCCTGGCCACCTTCGTGCGCACCCTCGGCGGCAGCTTCGCCGCCTCGTTGACCACCTGGGGCTGGAACCAGCGCAGCACTATCCACCATGCACAACTCACCGAGCACATCGGCGCCTACGACCCGGCGGTGCTGCAGACCGTCGATACGCTCGGCCGCGGCGACCTGCAACGCGGCGCGGTCAGCCTGAACCAGATGATTTCGCAGCAGGCCGCCCAGATCGGCTTCAACGAGATCTTCCACCTGCTCGGCATCCTGTTCCTGGCGGTGATCGTCATCGTCTGGTTCGCCAAACCGCCGTTCACCGCCAAGCTCGGCGGCGGCGCGGCCGCAGCCGGCGGACATTGATCGCGGCGAATCGCTCCCCCCACGATCCAGCACCTTGCCGCACTGGTAACGCCGCAGCGGATGCTATCAACGACAGGCCGGGTTCGTCCGGCCTGTCGCCTTTCGCGTCTTGTTCCCTCACGGCCGCAGCCGTATCGATGCCGGACTCAGGCCGGCACCCGCACCGTGGGCTGCGCCACCGGCGCCGCCTCGCAGACCTCCGCCGCGCACTTCAATACGAAACGCTGCCGCGCCTCGTGGTAGCTGCGATCGGCGCCGAAGAAATTGCGGTACATGTGCGCGAGCTCTTCGGCACCGTAACTTTCCAGCGGCTTGCGGCGTTCGTCGGCGGCGCGGCGGCGACGCTTGAGCGCCAAGGCCTTGCGACAACTCGCCGGATCGGCCGCGCGCTCCGCGCGCTGTTCGACATGGGCGACGAAATCGGCTGCACTCGAACCGAACGCAGCGTCGATCAGGCCGATGCGCTCAGCACCGGCGGCGCCGATGGGACGCAGGCCCTCGGTCAGCTCCTGGGCCAAGGTGTCGCCGACCCGACGCGGCAACAGATAGGTCCAATACTCCGAGCCGTATAGCCCGCCCATGCTCTTGTAGTGCGGATTCATCACCACGCCGCGCCGCGCCCACACCTGGTCCGCAGCCAAGGCCAGGATCACCCCGCCGGCACCGGCATTGCCCTGCATCGCCGAGATCACCAGGTGGCTGTCGGTCAGCACAATCTCGCGCACCAGAGCGTTCATCGCCAGGATGTTGCGCCACGACTCCAGCGCCGGATCGTTCGAGGCCTGAATGGTGTTGAGGTGGATGCCGTTCGACCACAGGTCGGCGCCGCCCATCAAGACGATCGCCCGGGTCGGGCGCTGCCGCGCCTGCAGGAAAGCGGTGCGTAACCGATCGCATTGCGCGGTCGACATCGCGCCGTTGTAGAAGTCGAAATGCAGGTAGCCGATGGCGCCGACTTCGCGATAACGGATCTGCCGGTAACCGTGGTCGCGCCGCCCGGCGACCGACATGGCCGGCCTCGATGCGCGCTCGATCACCCCCTGCATGCGCCGCTCGCCGAGCACCTGGGTCGCCGGCAGCTTGATCCCGTCCTTTTCGCGCAGATGGCTGAGCCAGACCGCGCCGTCGCCGGTCGCCACACAGACCGCGCCTTCGCGCCATCCGAGCAGCTCGCCCGGACGGCCGCGCAAGGCGCGCTCGGGGTGGGCGCCGAACACTTGGCAACGCAGTCCGGCCAGTTCGGCGCGCGCGCCCGGATAGCTGTCGGCGCAGCGCACGCGCGCCAGCACCGACGCGGTGTCGAGCTGCCAGTCGATCGATCGTTCGGAGGGGCGCATCGAGGCGCGCAGGCGTCCGCGCACCTCGGCCCTACCGTAGTCGAGCGGCTGCGGGCGATAGCCGCCCTCGGCGTAGCGTTCCACCGCCTGCAGCAAAGCACGGATCGCGGCATCGGTGACTTCGTGCCGATACAGCTGGCTCTTGGACGCGCCGCGCATGGCGAAGCCGGCGCTGGCCCAGATGTCGCCGGCGTCCATCTCGGCCGCCGCCTGCAACACCGTTACCCCCCAGTCGTGTTCGCCGTCGAGGATCGCCCAGTCCAGCGAGGACGGCCCACGGTCGCCGACGATGCCGGGGTGGACGATCAGGCAGGTGTGGTGGGTCCAGATGTCGTCGGGAATCGCCGACTTGAGCATCGGCGCGACGATCAGCTGCGGCCGCTCGCGCGCGACCGCGGCACGCATCGTGTCGGCATCGGCGGCGACTTGCACGCTGACCTCATGGCCGAGATCGGTCAGCTCGACCCAGGCGCGCTGCGCAAGGCCGTTGTACGCGGTGCACAGGAACAGGATACGCAGCGCCATCGCACGCTCCATGTCACGACGAAGCGTCGAATTTGTGCCATCGCATGTTCATATTCCTGAGCGGCGATCACAAATTTCTGCTGCGCCGCAGCGGGATCGCGAATTCTCGACGGCCATCGCCGTTCCAGGAAGAACTGCGGAAAACAGGTGCTTTCGTTGACCGTCGCGGCTGCCACGCTACGTTTGGCTACGGGCGACGACCGTCTGTTTTGACAGTTGCCCGGCGCGCGCCGCGCCGATTCGGCATCCTCGCCAGGCGACGGCGGATCCGTTGCACGCGCGGCGCCGGGGACGCAACGCCGCCTGTTCTCGTGGAGCGTCCAGGAACGGCCGCGATCGCGGCCTCATCGCCCATGACGGGCTCAAGGAGAGGACTGATGTTGAAGCGCACGACCACCAAGCTGTTCGCCATCTGCGCGTTCTGTTTCGGCATGGCGTTTTCGTTGAGCGCCATCGGCTCCGGCGGTTGCCAGAGCTGTTGGGATGCTTGCCAGGCGGAGTTCGATTACTGCATCGACGCCGGCTACCCCGCGCAAAATTGCCAGATCACCTGGCGCAGCTGCGGCATTTCCTGCGGTTGCCCGATCCCCTGAGCCGCTCGCGCGGCCGGCAGGCGCCAACACGCCTGCCGGCCGCGTTCGATGCGCAAGATCGTGATGCATCGCAGCGAAGACCGTCTTCGGCGCACCGGGCGCGGCAGTCGGAACGTTCGCCACGAACGCGCCGAACGCTCCAACTGGCGACCGGAGCGGTGTTTAGCAACGCCGATCACATCGGCAGAGCGGCCGGGCCATCGCGCCGGATCGCGACGGTGCTATAACTCCGAGCGTCCAGTGACGGACCAGGAGCAACAGTGACGTTGACGCCCTCCACCGGCTTATCTCCGCAGGCCGCATCGCTTCCGTTACACCGCTCCCGAAGCCCGGCACCCGCCCGGATCGCCGTACTGGCCGCTACCCGCATACCCCCATCGCCTGTCGGCGAACGCATCCGCCCTGCAGCGGCCGCGCTCGCTGGCCTGCGCGATCACCCCATCACAGCCACCGCCGGCCCGCGCACGCTCCGGCTCTACGAGGACATGGAATGAACTTCAAATCGATCCTGACGACGATCCTGGTCGTGGCGCTGGCGCTCGGCCTCGGCGTTGGTGCCGGCTACCTGGTCCGCAACAGCGGCCTGCTCGGCAACGGCGGAGGCGGCGGCGGTGCGGTGGTGACCCAGGGCGATTACTCGTCGGTCTACGCCAAGGCCGGCGGCGAGGTGGTGATGTATTCGTTGTCGACCTGCCCCTTCTGCAAACAGGCGCGTGCCGTGCTCGAGAAACAGAACGTCAAGTTCGTCGAACGCATCATCGACCAGGACAAGGATGCCAAGGTCGAGGCCGACGGCCTGAAGATCAAGAGCGTGCCGACCTTGTACATCGGCGACCAGAGCTTGCAGGGCTACGACGAAGCCAAGCTGGTCGAACTGATCAATGCGCACGGCAAGGCGGCCAAGCCGGCGGCCTGAGGCCGGCGCGGTTCGACTTACCTCGCCGGCCCGGCCTCCACCGGCTTAGCCGGCGAGGACCTGCAGGCCGCAGGCGAACGCTGCGCCGAGCAGCGTTCCGCCGATCACTTCGGCCAGGGTGTGTCGCGCCAGTTTCAGGCGCGACCACGCCAACAACGGCAGCAGCAACAGCGCAACGGTTGCCAGCGCCGACCGCAGCGAAAACAGCGACACCCCGGCGAACGCCAGGCTCGCCATGTGCAGGGACAGTTTGATCCAGCGGTTGAGCAAGGCCGCCGCGACCAGCATCGCCGCGACCGCGAGTATCCCCTGCCCCATTGGTGCCGCGCGTTCGCGCATCCACCACCAACAGATCGCCAGCACCGCGAGCAACACCGCATACAGCAGCGGCCGCTCGCTGCGATGCGAGGCATCCACAGTCGACCACTGCCCGCTCCGGCGACGCTGGACCACGAAAGCCCAGCTCACCGACACCGCCACCGCGACCCCGCACACCGCCGACCAGAACGCCTGCGGCGCGAGCACCCGCACGCTGACCATCGTCAAGGCGATGAACACCGCGAACGGATGCAGGACGATCGATACCCAGCGGGCGAACCCGCCTGGTTTGCCGAGTTCGCGCTCGCTGCCGCTCACGCCGCGTCCAAGGCCTCGGACAGGCGTTCGACCGCGATCACTTCCATCTCGCCGATACGGCCGCCGCGCGGGGCGTTGCCCTTGGCCACGATGGCGCGCTTGAAGCCGTGGGTCGCGGCTTCCTTGAGACGGTCCTCGCCGTTCGGCACCGGGCGGATCTCGCCGGACAGGCCGACTTCGCCGAAGGCGACGGTGTGCTCGGCCAATGGCTGATCGCGCAGCGAGGACAGCACCGCCAGCAGCACCGGCAGGTCGGCCGCGGTTTCCTGCACCCGGATGCCGCCGACCACGTTGACGAACACGTCCTGGTCGCCGACCGAGATGCCGCCGTGGCGATGCAGCACAGCGAGCAGCATCGCCAGACGGTTCTGCTCCATGCCGACCGCGACCCGGCGCGGGTTCGACAGCGGCGAGGAATCGACCAGTGCCTGCACCTCGACCAGCAACGGCCGGGTGCCTTCGCGCGTCACCATGACGCAGCTGCCCGGCTGCGGGCTGCGGCTGCCCGACAGGAAGATCGCCGAAGGATTCGGCACCTCGCGCAGGCCCTTATCGCTCATCGCGAACACGCCGAGCTCGTTGACCGCGCCGAAGCGGTTCTTGAATGCGCGCAGCACGCGGAAACGGCTGCCGCTCTCGCCTTCGAAATACAGCACCGCATCGACCATGTGTTCGAGCACGCGCGGGCCGGCGATGCCGCCCTCCTTGGTGACATGGCCGACCAGGAACACCGCGGTGCCGGTTTCCTTGGCGTAGCGCACGAGCCGTGCCGCGCTTTCGCGGACCTGGCTGACCGATCCCGGCGCGGCGCCGAGTTGTTCGGTCCACAGGGTCTGCACCGAGTCGGCGACGATCAGCGCCGGCTTGGTCGCGGCGGCGTGTTCGAGAATGCGCTCCACACCGGTCTCGGCCAGCGCATGCACGCCGTCGAGCGGCAGGCCGAGGCGCGCGGCCCGGCCGGCGACTTGCGACAGCGATTCTTCGCCGGTGACATACAAACCCGGCAGGGTCTGGGCCATGCGCGTGATCGCCTGCAGCAACAGGGTCGACTTGCCGATGCCGGGGTCGCCGCCGACCAGCACGACCGCGCCGTGCACCAGGCCGCCGCCGAGAACGCGGTCGAACTCGCCGATGCCGGTGCTGACCCGCGACTCTTCGCTATGGCGCACGTCCTTCAAAGCGGTCACCGCGGGCGCATCGACACGTCCGGCCCAACTCGAACGGCGGCTGGCGGCCACGCCGCCGCCCGCGCCGGCCTTGGCCGCCGGTTCGACGATGAACTCGCTTAGGGTGTTCCAGCCGCCGCATTCGCCGCACTGCCCCTGCCATTTGTTGTAGTCGGCGCCGCACTCCGAACAAACGTAGGCGGTGCGGGCGGCCTTGGCGGCGGACTTGCCGGGCGATTTGGACATATTCGACATGGGTGGCGATTGACAATCGATGCGGCACGAAGCCGCACTGTAGCCGCTCGCAGTCGCATGCTGCGAGATTGGCCGCGCAACTCATTGATCCGCCGAGGCAAGCGACACGGTCCGCGGCTTCGCCGAGGATCGATGAGCCGACAGAACCAAAGGCGCGCCGCTCCAAACGGCGCCGGAGCCTCGCCGCCCCACCTGAATCGATCGAGCCAGCGTTCGCTTCGCCGAACGCGCCCGAAGACCGCCCGCAGGCGACCCCGCGGCGCCGAGAGCTCAGGCCGCGAAGGGCTGGTGGTGTTCGGGATAGATCGCGCGCAGATTCTGCTGCGGGATCGCCAGCAGGCCGCCGACGTCGTGCGAGGCGACGATGCTGTAGCCGCGCGCATCGATGTCCTTGGCGATCGTGTGCCAGTCCAGCTTCGGCATCGCCATCGAAGTGTCGATGGTCCAACCGAAGCGCAAGGCGCCGAGGGCCTTCATTTCGTCCAGCGGCAACCAGCTGTCGGCAGGTGCGACCACATAACCCTCGTCCTCACCCACCACGAATACGTCTACGCGCATTTTCATCAGTGCCTTTGCTGTATTTGCTGCAAGCCGGCGCATGGTGTCGATCGGCCCGATAAAAAAAGGTGAAGAAGGAATTAGCGATTTGCAGAAGCGCCGCGGGTTGCTGATCTTGGATTCAAGATCTATGCAAGTTGATGACAGAAACGCAGGACTCCGTGCTGCCCTGCAGCTTGACAAGACAAGGTCTCAGGCATTGCGACGCAAGCGTTTCAAACTGAACGCCACGGCGAGGATGAAGCACATTCACCCGTCTACCGTCGCGCCCGGGCTTCGGGTTAAATAGCGGCGCGACCCGTCGCTCGGTCGGTGCACAGCGAGCTTCGCTTGGCATCCGAACCCATGCCGGCCGCCATCCATCCGTCATTAGTTCAAGGCCCCGTTTTCTCCGGGGTCGCTCTGGGGAGAGCACCCGCGACATGCACGCACGCATTCGGACCGACCGTGTTCCGTCTCGGTTCGCTCGTGCGTCATCGCCAAGGTGGCTGCCCGCCTCCATCGAAACGTCTCTACACAAGGAACCCGCCATGAGGCCCAAGCAACAGGAAGTTCGCAGGAATTGGCGTTGGAGCGCAGCGGCCTTGGCCCTGACCCTGACGATGGGATCGTCGGCACTGCTGTCGAGCAGCGCCGGCGCCGCTTCGGAGCCACTGCCGCAAACGCTCGCTCACCGCTTGGCGGCCGATGCGCGCGAAGGCCGCGCGCAATTGCCGGACGGCCGCTGGCTGGTGTTTGAGCGCAGCGGCGCCGCATTGGTCTTGATGGAGGACCGCGAAGGCGGCGCAGCCCTGCGTCGCTGGCCGCTTTCCTCGCCGCGCCGCTGGGCCAGCCTGAGCCTGCTGCCGAGCGGACGGGTATTGATCTGGGGCGGCGTCGACGGCAAGGGTCATGTACATCAAGGCGGTCTGTGGTTCGACCCGGCATCGCGCAGCTTGAGCAGCAGCGGCCCGCTCAAGCTGCTGCCGCGTGCCGGCCATGCCGCCACCGTACTCAGCGACGGCCGCCTGCTGCTCACCGGCGGTTGGACCCCGGGCAGCGTCGGCATCGCCCAGGCCGAGCTGTGGGACGAACGCAGCGCTTCGGTATCGGTGCCGAAGGGGCTCTCGACTCCACCGCGCATCGGCCATCGCAGCCGGATCGAGAACGACGGCCGTGTGCGCCTTTCCGGCGGCGTCGACGGCCAAGGCCGCCCTATCGCCCAGGATCAACGCTACGACCCGGCTCGGCAGAGCTTCGAGGCCGCCGGCGTAGCTTCTGCCCAGGCCACCGACAACGGCCGGGCCCCCAAGTTGATGGCGGCTTTCCCGCAGGACCTGGCTCAGGGTGTTGCGCCGGACTCGCGACTGTCGCTGCGCTTCGACCAACCCTTGCGCGTGGCGGAATTGAACGCCGCCAGCGTCACCCTGCTCGGCCCGCGCGGCTTCGCCGCCGTCCAGGTCACTCCAGCCGAGGCCGGCCGCTTGCTGTTCGTGACGCCGCGGCAACCGATGCAACCCAACGCAGCGTATTCGCTGTTGGTCGACGGCGTGCACGCGCGCAACGGCAAATCGCTGGCGACGACGCTGATCGATTTCGAAACCGGGACGGCCGGCCCGCGCCCATCGCCGCAACCCGCAGCGCCGGTCGCGACCGCACCGCGCATGGCGGCCGCTTCGACGACGGCATCGGTCAGCGGCACGCTCGCACCCGACGGCAACCCTGTGGACGTCGAGTCGCAGACGCCGGGGCAAGAGATCACCGTGCCGTTCACGATCTCGCAAACCGGCGACTACGGCCTGGGCGTCAGCGAGCTGAACTTGAGCGCAGGCACCTCGGCGACCGTGAAAGTCACCCGCAGCGGCAGCACCGTGGTCAGCACCAACTGCACGGCTCAATACGCGGGATGCGCGCTCAACCTGGCCAAACTCAGCACCGGCAGCTATGTATTGAGCGCGCGTCCGACCTCGAGTACCGCAACGATCAAGTTCAAGGCCACGCTGAGTCGCGACGCTGGAACGCTGCTTCAGCCCGGCGCCGCCTTTCCGCTGAGCCTGAGCTATCGCGGCCAGAACGGCCGTCCGGTGTTCAACGGCAGCGCCAATCAGCAAGTCAGCCTGCGCATCGCCGGGCAAGCCACGCTGCCGGCCGGCCGCGACATCGGCTACGTCGTCTACAACCCGGCCGGCGCGGCCATCAAGACCAGCGTGATTTCCGCGGCGACCGCCTCGATCAACCTCGTGCTGCCGAGCACCGGACGCTACACCGTCCTGGTCGACCCGCTCTATGGCGAAACCGCGAATACTCAGATCACTCTGACCCAGGGCTTCAGCGACGTACTGGTCGCCGACGGCGATTCGATGGACCTGGCCTCGCCGACCGAAGGCAAATCGGCTGCGGTCGATTTCTACGTCACCGCGGGGGCCAAGCTGGGCTTGGGCTTCAGCAACCTGGCCCTTACCGGTGCGCCAGCGGGAGACCCGGCGATCGCAGTGCTGACCAAACCCGATGGCAGCCAAAGCACGCTGGGCAATTGTTTCGTCGCCAACGGCGGTTGCGACTTCAATCTCAGCGGCCTGGCGGCCGGTATGCACAACATCCGACTCGGCTCGTATTCGGCCACGGCCCGGGTCTCGGTCACCGCGACCTTGAGCAACGACAAAACAGGTCCCCTGCCTTCGACCCCGACGCCGTTCGCGTTGGATCGTCGTGGCCAGAATGCGCGCCTGTGGTTCGATGCCAGCGCCGGGCAAACCGTGGCACTGGCGTACTCGCAGTTGCTCAGCGCCCCGGCCAATCGGGCGGTCGCGATCACCGTGTACCGGCCTGACGGAATCGCCTTGAAAACCAACAGCTCGCGCTCGCCGGCGGCTACCCTCAATCTGCCCAGCCTGCCGGCGACCGGACGTTATTCGGTACTGGTCGATACCGAACTCGGTGCCACGGTGTCGATGGACCTGTGGCTCGCGACCGGCGTCGATGAAAGCCTTGCGCTCGACGGCAGCAGCATCGACGCCGCGGCACAGAACGCCGGACAGAATTTCTACTTCCGTATGTCGAACCCGCAGACCGGCAATATCGGCCTCGGCTTCAGCGAACTGTCGGCCCCAGACCTCGGCAACGGCCGCGTCAAAGTCAGCGTCCTGTCCAGCGGCGGCGCCAGCGTGCATACGGAAGAGTGCAGCCTCTCGCTGGGCGGTTGCGACCTCAACCTGACGAATCTCGCCAGCGGCAATTACAGCATCGTCGTCGAACCGCTGGGCCAGCAGAAACTGAGCCTGCGTGCGACCGCCAGTACCCAGCTCACCGGGTCGCTGCTCGGGGAAACTCCATTCGCCCTTGCCATTACCCGCCCCGGCCAGGATGCCCTGCTCGGCTTCAACCTGCCCCAGGCACAGGACGTGGCCTTGGGCGTCTACCAACACGCGACCCAACCGGTCGGCCGCAGCGTCGCCTACAGCGTCTACAAGCCCGATGGCAGCCTGATCCTGCACCGTTCGGTCGATGCCGACCAATCGCTCTTTCTGCCAGGTCTCGCCGCAGGCGCCTATACGATCAGAATCGACCCCACCGAAGGCGAAACCGCCAACGCGCAACTGATCCTGCACACACCCAAGACCGGTGTATTGACGGTCGACGGCGATTCCGTGCCGATGTCCACCCAGGCCGCGGGCCAGGAAATCCACCTGAGTTTCGAAGCGCAACAAGGCGCCAACCTGGGCCTCGGCATTTCGGAATTGAGCGGCTCGACTTCGGCTGCGGCCTTGCTCAAGGCTTACCGACCGGATGGCACTCAACTGCATTCGCAGTCGTGCGCACCGCCGGGCTGCAGCATGAACTTCAAGAACCTGGATGCGGGTATCTACACGGTCCGGATTTCCGATAGCGCTCCACCGCCGCCGGCCCGCTCGCTGCTCGCGACACTGAGCTCAGACCTGGAAGGCAGCGTGGGCGCGAACGCCCCGACCACGATCTCCTTGAACCGCCCGGGCCTCAATGGCCGCTACCGTTTCAATGCGGTGGCCGGACAGAACCTGGCACTGACGATCTCCAATGTCGCGACCGTGCCGGCGTTCGGGGATGTCGATTACACCCTGTATCTGCCCGATGGCAGTCAGCGCACCGGCAGGTCGCAAAAGGGTTACACCTTCAACCTGGACGCGCTTGCGCTGACCGGCGAATACATGCTGTTCGTCGATCCATCCAAGGCGATGCAGTTGAGCGGCAAGATCGGACTCGTGCTCGGAGAAAGCGGCCATATCGTCGCCGACGGCGATCCGGTCAACTTCGCCACTCAGCTTCACGGTCAGTCGCTGTATTTCACCTTCGATGCGGCGCAGGGCGAATACCTCGACCTGGGCTTGAGCGAGTTCCAGCTCGACGGCGCTTCGGGCGACTACAAGATCTTCGTGGTTCCGCTGGCCGACGGCCCCACGCGCGAGGGTTACTGCGTCATGCAAGGTCCCTGCAGCATGCGTCTGAAGGACCTCGCGGCCGGCCGTTATCTGGTCGCCCTGGAGCCGTACTGGCAGGACCCCGACCGCTACAGCCCCTTCAGCACGACCGCGACCCTCAGCCGCGAACTCTCCGGAACCTTGAGCCTCGACCAGCCGCAGACCGTGACGATTCCACGCCACGGCCAAGTCATGCGAATGACCCTGCCTGTGGTCGCGGGACAAAAGCTGCTGCTGAAAGTCGCCGGCCAATCGACCGCTCCCACGGGAAGCGTCGTCGGCTATGGCGTCCAGACGCCGACCGGCGGACCGGTGGTGTCGAGCGGCAACGCCAACGAGGCCGCGACCTTCAACCTGAACTACCTGACCACCAGCGGCGACTACCTGGTGACGATCACCAATGGGCACGCGACGAGTGCGCAGATGCAGGTGGTGGTCGAGCAGGCACCGCAGTAAAGCGAGCGGTGCATTCGTAAGGGACCGCACAAAGCCCCGCTCCGGCGGGGCTTTGTTTTGGCGACCGTCGAACGATTCCGTTGCGCGATTCGCGAGTCCTCAACGCTAGGCGATATAGCGCTTGACCTGATCCCGGGTGATGCGCAGAAAACGCGCGATGGCATCGAGGTGCTCGTTGTTCTCGCGCAGACGCGATTCCTTCGGTGCGACCACCACCGGCTCGAATTCGTTGGGCTTCTTGGAGTTCTGTACCACGTGATAACCCCACACCATGCCCTGGTCGAACACCTTGCCGCTGGGCATGTCGACCACGTAATTGGCGAACTTGGTGGTGGTGTCGCCCTCGAAGCGGCCATTGACGAAGCGGTTGTTGAACTCGCGCGGCGTATCGATCAGCCAGCATTCGGTCGGCGACAGATGGCGGGTCGGCTGACCCGCGTAGTACTGCGAATGCGCGCCTATGAAGACGCCCGGCTCGCTATACAAGCAATTGCGCATCGGTTGCTGCCCCACAGTGGGGTCGCGCTTGTCGACGTTCCACTGACGGATCTGGGTATGCGGGAACACCGCCGTCTGCGGGAAGATCAGTTGGATCAACCCGATCTCGCTGTTCTGAGGCGCAGCGCGTGCAAAACGCGTCTTGAAGTCGCCGCCGTACTGCAAGGCAGCGTCCGGCGCGAACACGTTCTCGGGCGCAGCCAGGTAGGGATGCAACTGCAGGTGAAACTTACCCGCATCGAAATTCTGCTCGGGCCAGTAATTGCTCATGACGGTATTCCTCGTGTCGGAACGGCGAAATCTCCCCGCTCCGTCGCCGTCCCTGCGGTCCGCCCGCCAACGCCGCGCCGGCCGGGGGCCGCTATTACCAACGCGGTGCTCGAGCATCTGTGAAAGCGAGCCGCGCGTACAACAATAAAGCCCCCGTATTGGCCGGGGGCTTAAACTTATTTCTGCTGATATCTGCCGAGCCGGTGGCCAGGCAGCTCGCTCGCCTCCGGCGTTATTTGATTTGGGCAGAAGAGTCGAACCTGCGCCCTACCATCGACCCTGCGCGGCTTCCGCAACAAGGCGGAGCCGGTGCGGTGAACGATGCAGGAAAACGGAGCCGCCATTGGCGGCTCCATATCCAAAGTCCGGCCTCAGAGCAAGGCCGGCTCGTGCTGACGCCACTGCAGCCGTTCTTCCCGCAACGCGGCAACGACGAGCTCTCCAGCGGTCGGAAGCCTGTCGAGACCGTGGTCCACCGCGGTTGCGGCGGGATAGGCACTCATCGCACCGATCAGCGACTGAAGCTCGGCATTTCCTTGCGGAGCGGCAACCTCCATCTTCCTCATGCTCCACTGCTGCCAGGTGATACCTCGCAAGTCCGCCCCGCTATCGGCAGTCGGCGCGGAAAGCATCTGCTGCGCCGGCAACGATCCGCTCATCGTTGCAGAAGAACCGCTTCCGACCACGGCTTCGATATCGGATTGCGACCAGACGGTACCATCGGCGAAACGGATACGCTCGACCGCATTCGGCAGACTGGCGGACGAACGCGACAGGTAATAGGAAGCGACGACGATCGCATCCGCGCTCTCGTTCAACTCGACTCGCAGATCGTCGTTCACCCGAGACAAGCGCACATCGGAAGTCGAGATGCCGGCACCGAAAACGATCTCGTCGGTATCGGTCGGCAGCGCCGAATCGACGTAATCCGAGATCCGATCGAAGCCGAAACCCCGCTCGAACAGATAGCTGTCGCTACCCGCACCGCCGAACAAGGCATCGTTCCCGCTTCCGCCGATCAGGGTGTCGTTGCCGGCGTCGCCCGAAAGCAGATCGTGACCCTCGCCGCCTTCGATGCGGTCGTTCCCGTCCATACCGGACAGCACATCGTCACCGGCCAGGCCCGCGATGAGGTCGTCTCCGTTGAAACCGCCGATGGTGTCGTTGGCTGAGTCTCCGGTCAACAGTCGCTGCTTGATCTGGTCGTAGCCCCACTCGCTGCCGTCATGGAAACGGACGACATCGATCGAAAGATGATCGCGGTCGCCGTTGTCGTCGAAATACCCCTCGACGGTCAGCTGATCGGCAGTGCCGCGGATCTTCAGCAACAGATCCCGTCCCTGGCGCGAAACTTGCAGATCGCTTGCGACGATACCCGAACCGAGGCTGACCACGTCGGTGGTCGCATCGCCATTGCGAGTCGCCCCGGTGTCGCTTGCTTCGGAAAGGATGCGATCCCGACCGTAGCCGCGGGTAAAGAAGAAGGTATCGCTGCCGCTGCCGCCGAGCAGGGTATCGTCGCCTTCGTCGCCGCTGAGGTGATCCATGCCCTCGCCGCCGGCCAGACTGTCGTTGCCCTGACCGCCGAACAGCATGTCGCTGCCCTCGTCGCCAGCCAACGAGTCGTCGCCGAAACCGGCGTTAAGGACATCGACTCCCTTTCCGCCGCTGAGACTATCGCCCCCGCTTTCTCCGTTCAGGAAGTCGTTACCGGAGCCGCCTGAAAGCGAGTCGTCGCCGATATTGCCCAACAACCGATCGTGGCCCGATCCGCCAGACATGAAGCTTCCATGGATACTGGCCCACAGTTGATCGTCGCCGACCCCGCCAAACAATCCGTCATCAAAACCTCGGCCATAAAGCGTGTCGTTGCCTTGACCGCCCGAAACCGCGGACCGGTGGCCCCCATCGGTATACATGACATCGACGCCATCAAGGTCCTTGCGTATGGGCCAGAACGGCCCCGTATCGGAGCCCTGCGCGTAACCCGATGCGTCTTCTTCGGCTTCTTCGGGCGGGACATCGCTCGCAGATGCCAGATGCGCGGTGATCTGCGCGGTGCCCCAGACCGTACCGTCGGCAAAGCGGATCTGGCTGATGGCCCGAGCCGTTTCCCCGTCGGCGATGTAATGCCCCTTCACGGTCAGCGACTCGGCGCCGCCGACGGTAGCGATGATCAGATCCAAACCGCTGCGGCTCAGAACGATGTCGGCCGGACCGATGTCCGCCTTGAGCTCGACGGAATCGACATCCTCCAGACGCCCCTCGCCATAGACGACCGTATCGTGTCCATCACCGCGGCCGAAACGAATCACGTCCCGGCCGAAACCGCCATCGATCTCATCGTTGCCGGCACCGCCGTCGAGGATGTCGGCATCCAGATCGCCCGCCAGAGTATCGTCGCCCGCCCCACCTTCCAGAAGATCCTGGCCATAGCCGCCAAGCAGCCTGTCCGACCCCGCATCGCCCGCGACGTGGTCGTCGCCGTTTCCGCCATCGATGACGTCGTTTCCTTCGCCGCCCACGATCTGGTCGGCCCCAACGAAGCCGTTGAGGACATCGTCGCCGCCTGTCGAAGCAAGCAATTTCGCCCGCACATCCGCTGCCAACCAACGCGTTCCATCGGCGAATACGATCTCGTACGGGGTTGCGTTGTCCTGCCCCTCGACAAACGCGTAATCCCAGATATACAGCAGATCTTCGGTGCCACCGATTCTCAGGGTCAGACCGCCCGTTTCGCGCGACAGGATTATGTCGGCGGATGCAATGTCCGCTCCCAACTCGATAGTGCCGATTTCGCCCGGTTCGCTACCGCTGTATCCGTTCTGGACGTTGTCCTCACCGGAGCCACGACCGAAGCGATATACATCGTTACCCGCTCCACCGAGCAGGAAATCCCGGCCGGCTCCGCCCTCGAGGGTATCGTTGCCCGCTCCGCCATCGATGCGGTCGTCGCCGCCCAGCCCGACAATCACGTCGTCGCTCTCGAAGCCGAGCACATCGCCACCCTCTGTGCTCGCAGACAAGAACTTGGTTCTGATTTGCTCGCGTCCCCACACCGTACCGTCGGCGAAACGGATCTCGGCGATACTCGAGCCCTCGAACCTCAGGAAGTCATCGGTGCCGAGGATGCGCAGCGCATGACCATCGCTGTAGTACTTCGATACCAGCGCCACGTCGTCCGGAGAAACGCCCGCGCCGAGTTGAATGATCGAATCGCCGCCGTGGTCGACGATCTCGTCCATGCCGTAACCGCGACCGAACACATAGGTGTCGGTGCCGCTTCCGCCGAACAGTTCGTCGTTGCCCTCACCGCCATTCAGGACATCGTTGCCCGCATAGCCCGCCAAATGATCCCGCCCGCCGCCGCCGGACAAATTATCGTCGCCCGAGCCACCCAGCAAAGTATCTGAGTCGTCGGTCGCCGATATGCGCATCAGCTCGCGGATCTTGTCCTCGCCGTAAACGGAGCCATCGGCGAAACGAATCTGAACAGGCGTCGAGCCGCTGATATCCAGGAACCCATCCATGCCGCGGAGACGCACGATAGCGCCTGGCTGGTCGTTGCTCTTTCCCTGCAGGATCAGGTTCGAGAGCGAAACCCCCTCGCCGAACTCGATAACGGCTCCACTACCGGCGTCCTCGGCATAGTCTTCGCCATAGCCGATGCCGAAACGGTAAACATTGCGGCCCTCGCCGCCGTAGAGCCGGTCGTCCCCGGTGCCGCCATCGAGCACGTCATCGCCCAGGCCTCCGTACAGGGAATCGCGACCAGCCTCACCGTAAAGACTGTCGTTACCCGTCTTTCCACGCACGGTATCGTCGCCGTCGCCTGCCCGAACTACATCATCGCCTCCGCGGCCCAGTAGGGTTTCGCCGTCGGCCGTTCCCTGCAGGTTCAAACCGGCGCCTACGGCCTGCTCGGCGATGTCGGTCGAGTACCACACCGCGCCGTCAGCGAAGCGGATCTCGTCTATCGCCTCAGCCGGGCGCGAGAAGTAGCCGCTGATCGTAAGCACCGAACCTTCGTACTCATTGCGTAGCAGCAGATCGTCGCCGACCCGCTGCAGCGACACGTCTTCTGCGTACTCATCGACTTCGACAACATCATAGCCGGCCTCCGAACCGCTCTCGACCGAGTTGTCGATGACGTCATTGCCCCGGTCGTAGCGATAGGTGTCGTCGCCAGTGCCGCCCTTAAGCACATCGTTGCCGTAGCCATCTTCACTCCAGGACTGGAACTGCCCGCCGTCGAGCGTGTCGTTACCGGAGCCGCCGTGAATGACGTCATCGCCCACCGTTCCGCGCAGCGAATCGTTTCCGCCTCGCCCAGACAGCACGGATGTGTCGGCGTCGCCGTCATCGCCATACAGCACGTCGTCGCCTTCCGTCGCCAGCTCACCGTTGGAACTGAAAAACGAGTGAATCCGTTCGCGATCCCAGACCACGCCGTTAGCGAAGCGGAAGAACTCGACCGCAAGATCCTGATGACGTGCGGCCAACTCGCCATTCTCGCCACCGTCGAACAGTGCGGCTGCGAACGCGGCACCGCCGCCATCGCCCCCACCGTCCTGACCATCATCCATCCAGCCGAAGTAGTGCGGAACACGCAGCACGTCGTCGGTGCCGCGAATAGACATCACCAGATCGTTGCCTTCCCGGCTGACGATGATGTCCCCATCGGCCACATCGGCACCGAACTCAACAAAGTCGACGCCTTCAGATGCCTTACGAAACAGATTCTGATAATGCTCCGATCCAGTTTCACTATTCGGCTCTCGCACGATGCGGAGCAACGAATCCTGGCCCGAACCGCGGCCGAAACGATAAGTATCGTGGCCCTCTCCGCCTGCGACAATGTCGTCGCCGGCACCGCCGTCGATCACGTCATTACCAACCTGACCGAGCAACTCATCGTTTCCTTGCCCGCCGGACAATACATCGTCGCTGCTATAGCCAAACAGTCGATCGTCGCCGTCGCCAGATTGCAAGACGGCCGCCTTAATCGTCTCAACATCCCAAACCGTACCGTCCGCGAAGCTGATTCTGTCCACAACGAAAGCAGTCTGGACATCGTCGCGGAAAAAATGCTTGACGGTCAATTCATCGTCGCTACCGGCGACAGTCAATACGAGATGATCACCCTCATCGTTGCGCAGGTGCCGCAGCGACACCTCTGCCGGAGTGATACTCGAGCCGAATTTGATCTCGTCGAGATAACCGCCATTGTCTCTGTTGACAGAAACATTCTCGATTCTGTCCAGACCGAAGCCGCGTTCGAAGCGGTAAACATCGTTGCCGCTGTCACCAATCAACTCATCGTCGCCAGCATCGCCGACCAGAACATCGTCGCCCTGCCCGCCGTTCAAGCTGTCCTCGCCTGCCCCGCCGTACAGCACATCGCTGTTCGGACCGCCCCGAATGTCGTCGTCGTCAGCTCCGCCATCGAGATAATCGTTGCCGAACTGGCCGTATAGTCGGTCGTTACCCGCACCGCCGTAAAAACTCTCGGGGCCCATCCCGCCATTGAAGAGGTCCGCAGCGTCTCCTCCCTGATAGCTATAGACCAGCTTCGAATCGACTGCAGTAATGCGCACACCATCGAGGAACTCGATCGTGTGGCTACGCCCCGGGGTCATGAAGCCCTGCAAGCCCAGACTGTTGATGCTGCCGAACTGTAGGAAGTTCAGCACCAGATCGTTGCTGCCCTCTCCGACCACGCCGAAGGTCATGTTCGAGCCGGCATAGTTGAAGTTGAGGCGGATGATGTCGTTACCGGAATCCGGATCGCCCAAGCCGAGCACGGTATCGATACCGAAGCCTACGTCGAAGCGATAGATATCGTTGCCGGCGCCTCCTTCGAGACGATCGCCGCCCTGACCGCCGACCAGGATATCGTTGCCCGTACCTCCGTTGAGGTAGTCGTCCCCTCCCTGTCCGTACAACGTGTCATTGCCTGCACCGCCATATAGGCTGTCGTTGCCCTCGGAACCGTAGAGGACATCGTCGATCGCCGAACCTGTTATCGGGGCCGAAACGTTTAAAATTTCTGCGAGGTGCTCGCGACTCATCGTCGAGCCGTCTGAGAATTGCAGACCAGCCTGCGCATCGGGCGCGAAGAACCCCGAAATGGTCAACGTATCGCCGGTGGTGAGCACCGTGATCACGAGATCGCCGCCGACCGCCCGATAGTCCAGATCCGAGGCAGCGATGCTCGCGCCGAACTGGATACTGTCTGCTGCCGGATTCTCCTCGTCGCCGATGACGATACGGTCGCTACCGAATCCTGCCTCGAACCGGAAAACGTCGGCTCCGCGGCCACCGATCAGGAGATCGTTGCCCATGCCACCAGTAAGCACGTCGTCGCCTTCACCGCCATTCAGTGTGTCCGCCCCTGCATCGCCAGACAGCCTGTCGTTTCCTGAACCACCGTCGATGTAATCCGAGCCGTTGCCGCCGTAAACACTATCGTTGCCGCTGAACTGACGTTCGAAATCATCGCCAAATAGCACATCATCGCCATCCCCGCCTAAGACGATGTCGTCGTTGCCCTGGCCATCGATTCGGTCGTTACCCGCGCCGCCGTCAATCGTGTCGCGTCCGTGCTCCGATGCGACGATCGCTGTGTCGTCTCCGGATATTTCGTCGTCACCGTCACCGCCCATAAGGCGATCAGATCCAGCCCCGCCCCAAATCAAATCATTACCTGCGCCGGCATCAGCACTGTCTTTGCCGTCCCCAGCGCTCAACTGATCGGCCCCTTCCCCGCCCAGAAGATGATCGTCTCCAACTCCGCCCGATAGCTGATCGTCGCCGAGATCGCCGATAAGAATATCGTTACCCCCTTCCCCAGACAGTTGATCGTTATTGTCTCCTCCATCAAGAATGTCGTTCCCTGATCCACCAAAGAGCAAGTCCGAGCCGGTGGCGCCTGCTAAATAATCAGCCCCCTCGCCACCTTGCAATTCGTCGTCACCGAGCCCGCCAGACAGTTCATCATTACCGGCCTGCCCAGCGAGAAAATCCCCACCTTCGCCGCCGTCGAGACGATCATTCCCATCCCCGCCTTGCAAACTGTCATTACCAAGGCCTCCGATGAGTTGATCGTTTCCTTGCTCGCCAAATATGACATCAGCATTCTCACCGCCGTCGAGGAAATCACTACCTCCTCCGCCAAAGATTCTGTCTTGTCCGGCGCCGCCATCGATTACATCGTTTCCGTGATAGTTCAGCGACAATGTCTCAACCGACGCGTCCCCGATGAGCTCATCGTCTCCAGCGCCACCGTCGATCTTATCTGCCGCGCCTCCCCCAAAAATAACATCATTCCCAGCCCCGCCATTTATCACATCGCTACCGTGAAGACTCGCTGCCGTAGCAATATCATCGCCTTCGATATGATCATCACCATCGCCTCCAGTCAGCAGATCACTTCCAGCGTTACCAAAGATAAGATCATTTCCGCCACCGCCATCTATAATATCGCCACCCCCATCTTCCGCAACGACATCGAGCGAGCTCGAATCATTATTATAACGATCCCCGAAAAGGACGTCGGCTCCGTCGCCGCCATATATATAATCTCCGCCGCCCTGACCATAAATCCGATCATCGCCCGCGCCGCCGGAAAGCAGATCGCCTCCCGACACCCGAACAGCAGCGTCATAAAAATCCATGCCGCCTAAAATACGATCCCCGTAGATCACATCGTCGCCGGCATCGCCGCTGATCACATCCCCCTCATTGCCTCCGGCAAGAACGTCGTTACCGTTGCCGCCATTGACAACATCTGCGCCATCGCCTGAAAGCACGATGTCCGAACCCTCGCCAGCATCGATCTGATCTCCACCATCTTTGTATAAATCGGGATTGTATTCATACGTCCTGGCGAAAGAATCTATAACCGCTGCACGATAAAATAAACGCGCATCACTTCTATCGACTGCGCCGCTCCGGACCATCCAAGCAAGGCCGCTGGAAACATAACTATCGGCATTAGCGGCCACTTGCTCAGCAATAAAATCTTCGATTGAAATTGTCTCGTAGGCACTTTCACGCCATACCTGGATAGACTTAGCCCATGTGAAGCTACGATCCGACTCGATAATAATATCGTTACCGTTACCGCCACGAACAACATCGGAACCTGCTCCAGCCTCGATGAAATCATCGCCATCACCGCCGTCGAGCTCGTCCTCCAAGTGACCGCCGGCAATCCCATCGTTTCCGGCATAGCCGTTGATGCGATGACGCTTGGTGAATTCGGATGTTTCCAACGAATTAGCGGCGTCATTGCCGCTCACGACGATGGCATCGGAGCCAACAACGGGCATATCCGGAAGTCCGATTCCCATTTGCCCATTGGACCAATTTTCGACAACGATCGTAGACCCAGTCGCTTCAACAGTAATAACTAACCGGGTTCCGTCTTGGGATTGTGCCGTACTCATTCGATATTTCTTCGATGAAGCCGAATTTCGCCAAGCATTCGCTCCGATCTTCTCGAAGCCGGCTCCCGTTATCTCTTCATCGTCTATCAAGATTCTACCATTACCGTCAGAGTCGGTAATGATGTCGTTGTCCCGAAGCTCATCGGAGTAAAAATAATAGGTATCCCGTCCGGCGCCGCCGATCAAGACATCGAAGCCCTTTCCGCCAAACAGTTCATCATCATTGTCGCCGCCGTTAAGAACATCTGCTTCGCCACCCCCGCTCAGATAATCATTACCGGAACCACCAAACAATTTGTCTGCGCCATTACCGCCAAAGAGCCCATCCGCCCCATTACCGCCAACTAGAATATCATCACCACCGAATGCCCGGATCACGTCATTCCCGGCATATCCAATTACAACATCGGCGCGCTCATCATCTCTTTCATAATTTAACGATACGGCACCCGATTGAAAAACCCATCTAGCATCGGCACCTGGATTTGTGCCAAACCAGCCATCAGGAACTAGTTGACGAAGTAAAATATCAAGATTATTTAGAAGCCCGCGCGCAGCATCGACCAATCCCGGCTTTATTTTCTCCATGTCGATCTTTCTTGCATCGAAAGATACGCCGCCATCGACATTTTCCAGAATTGTCACAAACTGATCCGGCGCCGCGGTATGCGGGGATCTGCCAATACCTTGCTGATACAGATTCATTAATACCGCATCGGCCAACGTCGCCGCGATACTTATTTGAGTTCCCGCATCAATAACAGCGGAATAAGATGTCAGCCCCGCATCGACATCGACTTTATTCATATCCTGCACTAATGCGGTCAGCGACCCCTCACCATGAAACTGCCGCTGAACTAAGAGTTCGATGACGCTGGGCATGCCACTATTTGGACTGCTATTGAGGAGACCCGAAAATACTCTGGGCAAAAGCTCGGGATGATTCTGCACAACCTCGAGGAATTCGTTGGAGCGCAAAAACCCCGTCAACAATGCCATCGAATGAAGCGCGACAGGGTCGCCCTGCGTACTCAGAAGTCCAGCCGGCACCTGGCTTCCCCAGCCCAAAAATGTTTTTGCCTGAGGATCAATTTCCTCGATCGTTCCATATATCTTTCTGATTCCACCTGCAAACAATGGAAGCCATGGAACAACAATGAATCCTAGCGCATCCGAAACCGGCCCAATCACCGGAACTCCGGCATTGGTCACGAGCGATAATGCCTCACCTTTGGTGTATATTTGATGGACATTAGACTGACGCTCTAATCGAGTGGGACTGTCAACGAACCCAGATGGATCCCTCGCCACATAATTGACCAATTTATCGGGTAACTCGTATCCATCGCTTACAAGCTGAGCGCGCAAGGCATCAATGATCGACAGCGAGTCGGCCGACTTAGCGAATGGCGCTTCGTTGAATACGGTAGCCGGAATATCAAATAGCACAGCCATTAGGGATGCGAGCCCGCCCCCCAACGAATGTCCCGTAAAAGTAATAGTTGCTCCTGGATTTTTTTTTCGCATATCCAGATAGAACTTCGCGGCCTGCAGCACTTGCGGCGAAAGGTGCGACGCGGTCGCTGCCGGCACGTTTCCGTAGCGCCAGTCTGGCCAAAATTCTTCATCGGTCGTGCCAGCGAACGATATAACTATCTGGCCCATCCCTTGATAGGCCTTCGCCATGAACCCTGTCTCGGAACTCACATAGCCAGTGACAGGGTCGGTCTCCCAGCCCTCTGGAGCCGGCAACCCATACCAATCGTCGGGTATGCCAAGATTATTTTGAGCCGACTTAACTAACGGCGAGTTTCCATAAACATTGGCTGCAAGCAGCGCATATACAGTTTTGTCGATAGCCATTCTGGACACCTGATAGAATCGTTAGCGGCGCGTAATACCGCAGATATGCTTTCTTTCCGTCAACCAATCCACAAGGAGTTTCGGCTTCTTATTATCAAAATCAAGGTCCGCGCTCGGAAGCTTATCGCGCCAATTAACCACCCCTTTGATATCCTGATCGGCCGCACCACCCCAATAACTTTCCGTCATATTCTTTCTAAGCAGCTCTACCGAAAAGTCTCGTTGAGAAATCTCTAGCCATTCATTCGATTGCCACCGCAGAAACTGCACATCGAAATCTTCCGACGCCTTATTTAGACATCTCTTACTTGGAGAGACCACGATAAACGGAACCCCGTCAAGCACATCGAACGATAGAATCGATTGAGCCGCGCTCCCCTTGAAGAAGCCCCATCTCACATTGCCGGGCGGATAAATGAATTCGTTCCTTCTTAAATATCCTCGGCCGTACTCTAGAAACGAACTGGACGCCCGTGTGGCACGACGATGGACCACTGCAACGCTGCCATCGTTGAGCAGAACCTCCTCACTCCATTTTGCTTCGTCTTCTCGGTCACAGCCCGACATACAGATCAGCACGATCAGGGCAATCCCGGTTTTTTTGATTACTTTTTTCGTGCACGTCATAAATCACCGCTAATGGGGGCGAATGATCAACGCTCTCTAAAAGCCTCACCCGTATGCTGCTGCAGCGGACTCAGCAAGTAGTCGATCACCCTGCGCTTGCCGGTGCTGATCTCGACGCTCAAGGCCATGCCTGGCGTCAGGCGAACCTGCACGCCGTCGATATCGAGCGCGGTCTGGGCCAGCCTGACCCGCGCGGGGAATACCAGCCCCAGCTTTTCGTCCTGTGCGGCGTCGTGCGAGACGCTTTCGACGGTGCCGGTCAGGTAGCCGTAGCGGGTATAGGGAAAGCTTTCGACTTTCACCGTCACCGGCTGGCCGGCGCGCACGAAGCCGATGTCCTTGTTCAACACCGTCGCCTCGACCTCGAGCGCCTCTTCGGCCGGCACTACCGCCAGTAGCGGCTGCGCCGGGGTGACCACGCCACCGACGGTATGCACGGCGAGCTGCTGGACCGTGCCCGCTACCGGCGCCCGCAACTGCATGAGCTTGTCGCGCTGACCGGTCTTGGCCACTTCGGGCGTGAACTGCTGGACTTGTTCGCGAGCCTTGCGCAGCCCGTCCAGGGTTTGCTGACGGGTATCGGCGACCAGCACCTTCAGTTGCTCCTGCGCACCGCTCAGAGCCGATCGAGTCTCGTGCAGCCGACTGCGTTGCGCGGCGAGGTCGCGTTCGGCGGCGATGCGTTCCTGCTCGCGCAGCAGGTATTCGTGCCGGCCGACATACTTGCCCTCGACCAGCTTGGCGTAATCGTCAGCGCGCCCTTTGGCGATCACGGCGCTCTGCTGCAAGGGGCCGATCAGGGACTGCACGGTCTGCAGCTCGGCCTTGCGCTGGCCGATCGCCGCTTCCAGGTTGTCGCGCTTGGCGCTGAAGGCCTGGAATTCGCTGTGCGCGAGCTGCTGCTCGGACTGGAAACGCACCGCCGGCAAGGCCGGGTCCGATGCCAGGATCGGCGCGCCGTGCCCATCGATCGCCGCCGCCAACGCACTCAGGCGCAATTCCGCAAGGCGCGCGTTGACCAGGGTTTCTCCGGCCTTCTCGTAATCGGCGGTGGTCGCGGTGGCGTCTAGCTCGATCAACAGCTGTCCCTGTTTCACCCGCTCGCCGTCGCGCACCAGGATGCGCCGCACCACCGCGGTTTCCGCCGGTTGCAGCACTTTGGTGCGCGAACCGACCACGGTCTTGCCTTGCGCCACCGCGACGATGTCCAGTTTGCCGATACAGGCCCACAACAGCGCCACGCAGAAGAACGCGACGATGATGCGCATCGCCCAGCGCGGCAGCGGCGCCAATGGCGTTTCGATCAGCTCCAGATGCGCGGGCAGGAAAACCAACTCGTCCTGGCTGCGTTTGGGCGGATCAAGCGTCTGGCGCACCGACCAGGCCGCCTTGAAGACACGGCCGTAGCGCGCGACGAAATCGCCGACGGCTTGAAAGACATGCTTCATCGACTTATCCCTGCTGCAGGCGATGCAGATATGCGTAATGGCCGTCCGGTCGCGCGAGCAACTCGGCATGCGACCCGCTTTCCACGATGCGTCCCTTCTCGACCACCACGATGCGGTTGGCGTGACGCACGGTGGAGAGGCGATGGGCGATGATCAGTACCGTGCGCCCTTTGCAGATCGCGCGCATGTTGGCCATCACCGCATGCTCGGACTCGTAGTCGAGCGCACTGGTGGCTTCGTCGAAAATCAGGATGCGCGGGTCGGTGATCAACGCTCGCGCGATCGCGATGCGCTGGCGCTGGCCGCCGGATAGCCCCGCCCCTTGCTCGCCGACCTTGGTGTCGTAGCCTTCGGGCAGTTCGACGATGAAGTCGTGCGCGCCGGCCAGTTTCGCGGCGTGAATCACCCGCTCCAGAGGAATGCCCGGATCCGACAGGGCGATGTTCTCGCGCACGCTGCGGTTGAACAGGAAATTCTCCTGCAGCACCACGCCGAGCTGACGCCGCAACCAGGCCGGATCGGCCAGAGCCAGATCGTGGCCATCAATGAGCACTCGCCCTCGTTCGGGCACGTACAAACGCTGAACCAGCTTGGTCAGGGTGCTCTTGCCGGAACCGGAACGGCCGACGATGCCGATCACTTCGCCCGCGGCAATGTTGAGATCGATGCCGCTGAGCACTTCGGCCGCGTCGGGCCGATAGCGGAAGGTCACGCTCTCGAAAGTCACCTGGCCGCGGATGGGCGGCAGGACCATGCGGCTACCCGGCAGCTCGGTGCGGGTATTGAGAATGTCGCCCAGGCGCTCGACGGAAATGCCGACCTGCTGGAAGTCCTGCCATAGTTGGGCCAGCCGGATGATCGGGGCAGCGACTTGCCCGGCGAGCATGTTGAACGCGATCAGCTGGCCGATCGACAGATCCCCTGCGATCACCAACTGGGCTCCCCAGAACAGGATCGCGATGCTGACCAGCTTCTGCACCAACTGCACGCCTTGCTGGCCGATCGTCGCCAGTCGGGTGACGCGGAACGCGGCACCGACATAGCCCGCGAGCTGGTTGTCCCAGGTGCGGGTAACGCGCGGATCGACCGCGGTGGCCTTGATGGTGCCGATGCCGGTTACCGTCTCGACCAGGAACGATTGATTGTCGGCGCTGCGGGCGAACTTTTCGTTGAGGCGCTTGCGCAATACCGGCGTGATCGACGCGGACCACAGGGCGTACACCGGTAGCGAAATCACCACGATCAGGGTGAGCCAGCCGCTGTAGTAGAACATCACCGCGAGAAACACCACGGTAAAGAACAGATCGAGTACCGAGGTCAGCGCCTGCCCGGTAAGGAAGGTACGGATGTTCTCGAGTTCGCGCACTCTCGCCATGGTGTCGCCGACGCGGCGCGACTCGAAGTACGCCAACGGCAAGGCCAGGATGTGCCGGAACAGCCGCGCACCTAACTCGACATCGATCTTGCTGGTCGTGTGCGCGAACACATAGGTACGCAAACCCGACAAGACCACGTCGAATATCGCGATGGATACCAACCCGACCGCGATCACGTGCAGCGTGGTAAGGCCGTGATGCACCAGCACCTTATCCATCACCACCTGATAGAACAGCGGCGTGATCAGGGCGAACATCTGGATGAAGAACGATACCGCGAACACCTCCAGCAACAGCTTGCGGTACTTCACCACCGCCGGCACGAACCAGCTGAAGTCGAACTTGGCGAGTTCACCCAAGACGGAAGCCCGCGATGCGACCTGCAGCAATCGCCCTGCATAGCGCGACTCGAACTCGGCCATCGACAGGCTGCGCGGCCGCTTCTGCACGAGATCGTGGATCAGTACCGTGTCGCCGCTGACTTTGGCGACGATGAACGACTCCCCGTTCTCGACCAATGCCAGGGCCGGCAGGCTCGCCATGCCGATACGCCCGGCAGGCTGCGCATTGATGCGCGCTTTCAGCCCGAGCTGTTTGGCGGCAAGCAAAAGTCGAGTGTCGTCGAACGCTTCGCTACCGGCACCGTGTTGGTGGCTGAGCTGAGCGGCATCGGCGGCGATACCGTGAAACTGGGCCAACAAGACCAGCCCGGCCAGAGCGAGATCCGGCGGATTACCAGGCGCAACGACGGTGTCTACGACCGCAAGCGCCGCACTTCCCTGTGACATTCGAACCGCCCTTCAAGTGATGCTATGGCACTGCAATGAATGCCTTCCCCAATACGATCAGCGTCACATCGGGAAGGTTCGACTGTCAAGAAATAATCGGCAGTTCGCATGCATATTCAGCTTGTTCATCAAACGACCTGCCAGATGAATGTGCTTACTTGCGAACCCCCTGACCCCGATAAGTCTAAGGCGAGCTCGTGTCAGGACTTGAGATCGGGCGATGGAACAAACTGACCGAATCAAAATCGCCCGGACGAGTTTCTTTCATATAAATGCTTAAGAGGGCGTTCCGTTGAGAACTGCTTAAAAGCACAGATGACGATTGCTCTAAATCGGCCCTACAAAATCTGCCACGAGCGTCATGCGAGTGGAGTAGGCGAAGACTGGGGCCGGGCTCCAAAATTCATGGAGCCGCCCCTCACAAAAAAGTCCCTGCTGGACTATGGACTGTCTCAGGAAGGCCGGCTATCGGAACCTTTGGCTGGCAACTGTATCTTTCCAAGCCCGCATGCCGCTCCACAAAAAAGCCCCGCTTTGGGCGGGGCTTTGAAGCGCTTCCGGAAGGCGACCAGCCATTGGATCGTTGGCCGGGCGGTTGGCTTGCCTTCTGGGTTACGTGGTGCCGGAAATAGGAATCGAACCTACGACCTACGCATTACGAATGCGCCGCTCTACCAACTGAGCTATTCCGGCTAAGACCGCAATTCTAGGCGGCGACGGTCTGCGCGGTCAATCGACCGGGGCCGGAACGGCCCTGGCGAGCGAATGGGAACCACCGAGGTACCTACCGCAGCGCCGCCGCGCATATCGACTTCGATGAGCTCGGCACGAGTCCCTGCACTGTGGAATGAGCCCAGCAACGACGCTGGCACAGCACATTCCGCGGCGCCGTTATCATCCGCGCCATGCAACCCATCCTCGCCGCGCTCGTCGATTCGTCGATCTTCATCCTGTTGTCCTGGGGCATCTGGCGCCTGTTGGGCCGCTCGATACCGCTGGCGGTAGTGCCGATCGCGATCGGCCTCGGGCTGGCGGCGATGGGCGGCCTGCCGGCGCAGGTCGGCGTGCCCTCGGCCGTCGGCGACCGGTTCGGCTGGGTCGGGGTGCTGGCGCTGGCCTTCACCGCCGGCCTGGAGACCCGCCACGGCGGAGATCCGGCCGCGCCCTCGCCGGCGGCTGCGCGTGCGCTCGGCTCGTCCCTGCCCCGTTTCGTGCTCAGTGCCGCGCTGGCGCTGGCGCTGCCGTTCCTGGTCGGCACGGTCGCCGCCCATGCTTATTTCACCGGCCTGCCCGGCTGGGCTGCGCCACGGGGCCAGGACTGGCTCGGCGCGGTCGCGATCGGGCTTTGCGTCGCGGTCAGCGCCTTGCCGGTCCTGATCGGCATCGTGCGCGAACTCAAGGCCGAGCACCGCGCCTTGACCCAGGTAGCGGTCGGCATCGCGGTCGTCGACGACGCGGTGCTGTGGGTCGGCCTGGCGGCGCTGCTGTTGATCGCCGACGGCGGCGCCGGCTTCGCCGGCTGGTCGGGGCTGGATGCGCTCGCGGTCGTGGTGCCGCTGGTTCTCGCCGCGGCCGCCGCGGTGGCCGAACGCAAGGCCTGGGTGCCGCCGAAAATCGCGATCTGGCTGGCCATGCCGCTGTACCTCGGCGCCTGCTCATGGGCCAGTTCGCAACTGGGGCTGCACGCGCTGCTAGGCGCCTACTTCGGCGGCGCGATCATGGCGCCGAGCTGGATCCGGCGCTTGCCGGTCGAACGGATCGGCCAGTTCGCCCTGGTCGGCCTGGCGCCGCTGTTCTTCGGCCACAGCGGCCTGCGCATCGACGGCGACGCGCTCGGTTGGAGTTCGCTGCAGGCCACGGTGGCCCTGTTGGCCCTGTCGGTCGCGGCGAAGCTGGCCGCCTTGCTGATCTGCCCGCCGTCGGCACGGTTCTCGCGCCGGGATGCGCTGGCGATCGGCGCGCTGCTGCAATGCAAGGGGCTGATGGAGATCGTCGCGGCGACCGTGCTGCGCGACAAGGAACTGTTGTCGGAACCGGCCTACGCCGCGCTGGTCATGCTGGCGGTGCTGTCGACCGTGCTGACCGGCCCGCTGTTCCGTTCGATCGTGGGGCGTCGCAGCGCCGCCCCGGATGCCGATCGCGAATACGTCTGAGCGAGCGGCCGAAGCAACCGCTCGAGCGACCGGGCCGAGCCCTCAACCGACCAATTGCAGGCGCAGTTCCTTGGGCAGGGCGAAGACCATGTTCTCGGGCTCGCCGTCGAGTTCGTTGACGCGCTCGGCGCCGAGTTCGCGCAGGCGTTCGATCACGCCGCGCACCAGCACCTCGGGCGCCGAAGCGCCGGCGGTGATGCCGATGTGCTTGCGGCCGCGCACCCAGTTCGGGTCGATCTCGATCGCGCCGTCGATCAGGTGGGCCTCGACGCCCTCGCGCTCGGACAGCTCGCGCAGGCGATTGGAATTGGAGCTGTTCGGCGAACCGACCACCAGCACCAGGTCGCAACGCGCGGCCAGCGCGCGCACGGCGTCCTGACGGTTCTGGGTGGCGTAGCAGATGTCGTCGTGGCGCGGACCCTGGATCGCCGGGTACTTCGCGCGCATGGCCTCGATCACCGCGCGGGTGTCGTCGACCGACAAGGTGGTCTGGGTGGTGTAGGCCAGGTTTTCGGGTTGGTCGACTTCGAGCGCGGCGACGTCGTCGATGTCCTCGACCAGATAGATCCGACCGGAACCGGCTTCGCGCCGCCACTGGCCCATCGTGCCTTCGACTTCCGGATGGCCTTCGTGGCCGATCAGGATCACGTCGCGGCCGGCGCGGCAGTGGCGCGAGACTTCGAGGTGGACCTTGGTCACCAGCGGGCAGGTCGCATCGAAGACCTTCAGGCCGCGACGATCGGCTTCCTCGCGCACGGCCTTGGACACGCCGTGGGCGCTGAAGATCACCGTCGCGCCGTCGGGCACTTCGTCGAGTTCTTCGACGAAGACCGCGCCGCGGTGTTTGAGGTCGTCGACGACGAAGCGGTTGTGTACGACTTCGTGACGCACGTAGATCGGCGCGCCGAGCGTCTCGATGGCGCGCTTGACGATCTCGATCGCGCGGTCGACGCCGGCGCAGAAGCCACGGGGGTTGGCGAGGATGACGTCCATGGGGGCATTGTACTCCTGGCTGAGGAGCTGAGGAGTGAGCTAGGAGGAGTGAGGAGTGAGCAAAAAGCGCTCCCGCTCACCTCTCGTTCCCGGATTCGCTGAACGAGCCGCAGGGACCGCGATCCCGATGGCGCCGGCAACGATGGTCGAGTCCGCGATGTTGAACGAGGGCCAGTGACAGTCGCGCCAGAACGACGGGATGAACTGAGAGGAAGAAATCAAGAGCCAAGGCTTCAACTCACTCCTCACTCCTCTCCGCTCACTTCTCGCTCTCGGGCTTGCTGAACAAGCCATAGACCGCGATCCCGATCGCGCCGGCGACGATGGCCGAGTCGGCGATGTTGAACGAGGGCCAGTGATAGTCGCGCCAGTACCACTGGATGAAGTCGACGACGTGGCCGTGCAGCATGCGGTCGATCACATTGCCGATCGCCCCGCCGATCACCAGGGCGTACGGCAGCGCGGTCTTCCAGTCGCCGCGCGCGGCGCGCGACAGCCAGTAGGCGAGCAGGCCGCTGATGCCGACGGCGAGAATCGCGAAGAAATACTTCTGCCAGCCGCCGGCGTCGCTGAGGAAGCTGAAGGCCGCGCCGGTGTTGTAGCTGCGGTACCAGTTCCAGAAACCGTCGATGACCGGCACCGCGGTGTACTCGGGCAAGGAACTCAGCACCCAGGCCTTGCTGAGCTGGTCGAGCACGATCACGACCATCGAGACGATCAGCCAGGGCAATGCGTTCTTGCGGGGGGTATCGGTCATAAGCCTTCGGTTCTACGGATCGGTGCGAAACCGGTGGATTGAAGCGGCCGCGCGCGATGCCTCGCCGCGCGCGGCCGTGTTGCGGTCAGAACCAGTGCCGATCCTCGCCCTCGCCCGCCACGTTGTCGACGCAGCGGCCACAGAGCTCGGGATGCTCGGCGACGGCGCCGACATCGGCGCGGTAATGCCAGCAGCGCACGCACTTGCTCTTGGCGGTCGGTACGGCGAGCACCGCGATGTCCTTGATGCCGTCGTCGGCGACCACTTCGACATCGCCGCTGATGAACAGGAAGCGCAGCTCCTCGGCCAGCGGCGCCAGCCAGTTCTGGTCGGACACGCCGCAGCGCAGCGAGATCTCGGCCTCGAGCGCGGCGCCGATCTGGCCGGCGGCACGCATCGGCTCCAGGGTCTTGGCGACGCTGTCGCGCAGCGCGAGCAAGCGCTCGAACTCTTCGTTCGACAAGGCGGCGTCGGCCGGCAACAGGGCCAGGCCGTCGTACCAGGTGGTGAACAGGACGTTGTCTTCGCGCGCGCCGCGTTCGGTCTGCGCCGGCAGATGACGCCACATCTCGTCGGCGGTGAACGCCAGGATCGGCGCGATCCAGCGCACGAAGGCTTCGGAGATGCGGTACATCGCGCTCTGCGCCGAACGGCGGCCGCGCGAATCCTCCTGCATCGTGTACAGGCGGTCCTTGGTCACGTCGAGGTACAGCGAGCCCAGGTCGACGCTGCAGAAGTTCGACAGCAGTTGCACGATCTCGGCGAAGTCGTAACGGTCGTAGGCCGAGGCGATGCGGTCCTGCAGTTCGGCGGCGCGATGCACGATCCAGCGGTCCAGCGCGACCATGTCGGCCAACCCGACCAGATGCTGACCGGGGTCGAAGCCGGCCAGGTTGCCGAGCAGGAAGCGCGCGGTGTTGCGGATGCGCCGGTAGACGTCGCCGTTCTGCTTGAGGATGGCGTCGGACACCGTCATCTCATTGCGGAAATCGGTCGAGGCCACCCACAGGCGCAGCACGTCGGCGCCCATCGCGTCGGTGACTTTCTCCGGCGCGAGCGCGTTCTGCATCGACTTCGACATCTTCTTGCCTTCGGCGTCGACGGTGAAACCGTGCGTCAACACCTGCCGGTACGGCGCCGCCGCGTCCATCGCCACGCCGCTGAGCAGCGCGCTGTGGAACCAGCCGCGGTGCTGGTCGGAACCTTCCAGATACAGATCGGCCGGCTTGCGCAGCCCGTCTTGCGGACGCTGTGCCAGCACGCATTCGTGGCTGGTGCCGGAGTCGAACCAGACGTCGAGAATGTCGTTGACCTTCTCGTAGCCCTCGGCCTCGTCGCCGAGCAGTTCTTCGGCGGTCATCGAATACCAGGCGTCGACGCCTTCGCGCTCGACCCGGTCGGCGACCTGATGCATCACCTCGACCGTACGCGGATGCGGCTCGCCGGTTTCGCGGCTGAAGAACAGCGCGATCGGCACGCCCCAATAACGCTGGCGCGAGATGGTCCAGTCCGGACGCGCCTCGATCATGTTGTAGATGCGCGCCTCGCCCCAGCCCGGCACCCAGGACACGCCGCCGATCGCGGCCAACGCATCGCGGCGCAGGCCGGCCTGCTCCATCGAGATGAACCACTGCGGCGTGGCGCGGAACACCACCGGCGTCTTGTGACGCCAGCAATGCGGATAGCTGTGCTTGAGACGGCCGGTCGCGAGCAAGGCGCCGCGCTCGCGCAACACCTCCAGCAGGAGCGCGTCGATCTTGAAGATGTGCTGCCCGGCCAGTTCGTGCGCGCCCGCCGGCGGCGTCGACGGCAGGTAACGGCCGCGCGCATCGACCGGATTGATCTGCGCGGCGCTGTAGCGCTCGATCAGGCCGTACTTCAGCGAAACCACGTAGTCCTCCTGGCCGTGGCCGGGCGCGGTGTGCACCGCACCGGTACCGGCCTCGACGGTGACGTGGTCGCCGAGCAACACCGGGATTTCGCGGTCGTTATAGAACGGGTGCTGCAAGCGCAGGCCCTCGAAGGCCTCGCCCTTGTGCGAGGACCAGTCGCGGCTTTCCACGCTATGCCCTTGCTTGAGCGCATCGGCGGCGGTGATCGCGGCGAGCACGCCGCCGATCAGTTCGCTGGCGACCAGCAGGTATTCCGGGCGCTGGCCCGGCTCCTTGAACAGCGATTCTTCGCTGGGCTCGATCCGCACCAGCGAATACTCGACCTGCGGCCCCATCGACACCGCCAGGCTGGCCGGCAGCGTCCACGGCGTGGTCGTCCAGATCGGCACCGACAACGGCGCGCCGTCGTCCTCGATGCCGAAGGTGTCGAACACCTTCTTGCGCTCGATCACCGGATAACGCACGTAGATCTGGGTCGATTCCTTGTCTTGGTATTCGATCTCCGCCTCGGCCAGGGCCGAGCCGCAGTCGAAGCACCAATGCACCGGCTTGGAGCCGCGCACCAGATGACCGCGCTCGACGATCTTGGCGAGCGAACGGATGATGTCCGCCTCGTAGCGGAAATCCATGGTGCGGTAAGGGTTGTCCCAATCGCCGATCACGCCCAGGCGCTTGAAGCCGCGGCGTTGCAGATCGATCTGGGTGGCGGCGTACTCGCGGCACTTGGCGCGGAATTCGGCGGCGTCGAGCTTGTCGCCGACCTTGCCGAATTCCTTCTCGACCTTGTGCTCGATCGGCAGGCCGTGGCAATCCCAGCCCGGCACGTAGGGCGCGTCGAAGCCGGACAGCAGCTTGGACTTCACCACCACGTCCTTGAGCACCTTGTTGACCGCGTGACCGATGTGGATCTCGCCGTTCGCATAGGGCGGGCCGTCGTGCAGCACGAAGCTACGCTCGCGGTGCTTCACCTTCTCGCGAATTCGCCCGTACAAGCCTTCGCTTTCCCAGCGCGCCAGGGTTTCCGGTTCGCGCTTGGGCAGGTCGCCGCGCATCGGGAAATCGGTCGCCGGCAGCAACAAGGTGCTCTTGTAGGGATTGGCGGGAGCGGATTGGCTCGGGTCTTTGGCGGTCACAGCAGCTCTCATGCAGGTGTTTGGGTCGCTGCCGCAAGCGGAGCCGGCAACGGCGCGGCGGCGCGTTGCGAGTCCAGTCGCAGCAGACCGCGCGCCTGTTCGGCATCGCGGTGCATTTGCTCGGTCAGCGCCGGCAAGTCGGGGAATTTCAATTCGGGACGCAGGTGGGCGACGAATTCGACCTCGATGCGTCGACCGTACAGGTCGCCGTCGAAGTCGAACAGATGCGCTTCGAGCAAGGGCTCGACCCCGGCGACGGTCGGCCGCGTGCCCAGGCTGGACACCGATGGCCAGGGACGCTCGCCGATGCCGTGAACCCAGGTCGCATAGATCCCCGACAAAGCCGGGGTCTTGCCGCCGAAGCGCAGGTTGGCGGTCGGAAAGCCGAGCGTGCGGCCGAGTTGCTGGCCGCGCACGACGTGGCCGCCGATCGCATAGCGGCGCCCGAGCCAGCGCGCGGCGGCGGCGAAATCGCCGGCCAACAGCGCCTCGCGGATGCGCGTGCTGGACACGCGCTCGCCGTCCAGCAATACCGGTTCGATCTCGTGCGCGCTGAAGCCCTGGCCCTCGGCCCTGCCCTCTTCGCCCATGCGCCGCAGCAGGGCGATGTCGCCGCCGCGGGCCTTGCCGAAACGGAACTCCGGGCCGACCCAGACCTCGCGTGCGGACAGGCGCTGGACCAGCACGCGGCGCACGAACTCCTCGGCGCCCAAGGCGCTGAGACGACCGTTGAAACGCAGCAGGCCGACCTGGTCGGCCTCCAGCGCCAGCAAGCCTTCGGCTTTGGCGCGCGGCAACAACAGACGCGGCGGCGGCGCGGCCGGAGCGAAGAACTCGCGTGGCAGCGGCTCGAAACTCAACGCGACCGCCTCTACGCCCAGGGCGCGCGCACGCGAAACCGTGTGGCGCACCAACGCCCGATGCCCGAGGTGCAGGCCATCGAAGGCGCCGATGCAGACCACACTGCCGTGCGGGCACCGCGGCCCGCCCTCGACGTCACGAAACAGCCTGCTCATTAGTGTCCGGCGTGGGGACCCGGACGAACCGGGACATTGCGTGAAGGATGAATCAGGAAGTATAGCCGCCGCCCGCCGCTCTCAACGGTGCCGCTGAACACGGCCGCCAATCTCAACGGGGCCGCGGCGGCGGGCGATTCGCGATGCCGGCCCTGGCGAAGCGCGTTCAATGGCCGCGCAGATCGCGCATGCGGATGCCCTGCAGCCACAGCGCGGCGCCGTAGAACGCCCCGCCCGCACCGACCACGACCGCGAGCTTCCAGGCGCGCTCCCACCACGGCCAACCGGTCCAGCCGGTCCAGAACCACAACAGCCCCAGCACCACGACCGTCATGGCCACGCTGGCCACCGCGATCTGGCGCAGGAAGCGGCCCCAGCCCGGCTGGCGCGCATAGACCTTCGAACGGCGCAGGTACCATGCCAGTTGCAGGGCGTTGACCCAGCCGGCGATGGCGATCGCCAGGGCCAGGCAGGCATGCGCGCCGGGCACTTCGCCGAGCGCCCGGCGCAGGTCGCCGCCGCTGCTCAGCAGGGCGGCGCGGCCGGCTTCGGTCAGGTACAGCACCGCCAGCAACAGGCCCGCGGTCGAGACCAGGTTGACGATCACCGACACCACCGCCGACTTGACCGGGGTCTTGGTGTCCTGGCGCGAGTAGAACGCCGGCGCCAGCACCTTCACCAGCAGGAAGGCCGGCACCGCGATCGACTGCGCCATCAGGCTCAGGCGGATCATCGCGGTGTCGTGGGCGGTCAGGCGACCGTACTGGAACAGCGACGCGACCAGGGGCTCGGCGCACAGCACCAGCCCGAGGCAGGCCGGCACGCCGATCAGCAGGCACAGGCGGAAGCCCCAATCCAGACCCTTCGAGAAGCCCTGCGGGTCGGTCGCGGCATGACGCTTGGACAAATGCGGCAGGATCACCGTGCCGATGGCGACGCCGAACATGCCCAGCGGGAATTCGAGCAGGCGGTCGGTCAGGTACAGCCAGGTCACGCTGCCGGCGATCAGGAACGAGGCCATCGCGGTGTTCAGCAACAGGTTGACCTGGGCCACCGACGAGCCGAACAGGGTCGGCACCATCAGCCGCATGATCTTGCGCACGCCCTCGTGCGCCCCGCCCCAGCGCGGCCGCGGCAGCAGCCCCAGCTTGGCCAGCGCCGGCAACTGGAAGCCCAGCTGCAGCACGCCGGCGAGCAGGACGCCCCAGGCCAGGGCCAGCACCGGGTTCAGGCCCATCGGGCTGAACACCCGTTCGGCGCAGACCGCCGCGGCGATCATCGACAGGTTCAGCAACACCGGCGACAAGGCCGGGATGGCGAACTTCTCGTAGCTGTTCAGCACCCCGCCGACCAACGAGGCCAGGGAGATGAACAAGGCGTACGGGAAGGTGATCTGCAGCATCTGGGTCGCCATCCGGTACTGCTCGCTGCCGGGCTCGAAACCCGGGGCGAACAGCGCCATGACCCAGGGCGCGGCGAAGATCACCACCGCGGTCAGGACCAGCAGGAAGGCGCTGAGGGTGCCGCTGACCCGGTCGATCAGCTCCTTGACCGCGGCCTGGTCGTGTTTTTGCTTGTACTCGGCCAGGACCGGCACGAAGGCCATCGAAAACGAGCCCTCGGCCGACAGCCGGCGCATGAAATTGGGGATCCGGAAGGCCACGAAGAACGCGTCCATGGCCGGGCTGGCCCCGAACACCACCGCATAGACCTGGTCCCGGATCAGGCCGGAAACCCGCGAAATGAAGGTCATCGCGCTGAAAATGGCCGAAGAACGCAGCAAGCCGCTACCCTTGCTCATCGCCCCGCCCTCTTCCAGTTGACGCAACCCACTGAATCGCCCATACTTTTGGGTCTGATTTTCCGTAACTGCATTTCACCGCCCAGTTTCATTAACGCTTTTCACCAAATATTCCAGGAATCCACTCGTGGCAAACATCAAGTCCGCCAAGAAGCGCGCCAAGCAGACTGTCGTGCGTAACGCCCGTAACGCCAGCCAGCGTTCGATGCTGCGTACCGCCGTCAAGAAGGTGCTGAAGGCCCTCGGCGAGAACGACGCCGCCAGTGCCAAGTCCGCGTTCGACGTCGCTCAGCCGATCCTCGACCGTTTCAGTGCCCGTGGCCTGATTCACAAGAACAAAGCTGCCCGTCACAAGAGCCGCCTGTCGGCCCGCATCAAGGCACTGGCAGCCGCCTGATACGTCGCTCGCGACGTGACGCAAAAGCCCGGCTTCGGCCGGGCTTTTTCGTTTTGCGGCCGATGCCGCGACGGACATGTCGGCGGAGTTCTTCGCGCTGTGCACCGCACGCATCATCGGCGCCATCGGTGAAGCGAATTTGAAGTCGAGCAGGCTCACGGCAACGCCCGCGCTCGAACGCGCCGGACTCAGCACCTGTGCAACAGCGAACGCGTCGCCCACGGCAAGGCCGCGACGCATCGCGCGCCGCAGCCTGGATTGATTCGGGTTCCGGCGAGCCTGCGGCTCAGGGAACATGGTCGCCGGCAGCGCTCGCGGCTTCGAGGGCATCGGCGCGCTGACGGTCGAAGAACGCCATCACGTCGCGCATGATCGGCCAGGTGCCTTCGCGGCCGATGGCCGAGACCAGATACCAACGGTCCTTCCAGCCCAGCTCGTCGATGACCGCCTGCGCCGCCGCCTGCTGCTCTTCTTCAAGCAACAGGTCGGCCTTGTTGAGCACCAGCCAACGCGGCTTCTCGAGCAATTCGGGATCGTGCTTGCGCAACTCGTTCTCGATCGCGCGCACCTGCTCGGCCGGAGTCACGCCCTCGACACCGCCCTCCATCGGCGCGACATCGACCAGGTGCAGCAACAGGCGCGTGCGCTGCAGATGACGCAGGAACTGCGCACCCAGGCCGGCGCCGTCGGCCGCACCTTCGATCAGGCCCGGGATGTCGGCGATCACGAAGCTGCGGTGCGCTTCGACGCTGACCACGCCGAGATTCGGATACAGCGTGGTGAACGGATAGTCCGCGACCTTCGGCGTCGCCGCCGACACCGCGCGGATCAGGGTGCTCTTGCCGGCATTCGGGAAGCCGAGCAGGCCGACGTCGGCCAGCAGCTTCAGCTCCAGCTTGAGCTCGCGTTCCTCACCCGGCAGACCCGGCAGGGCCTTGCGCGGCGTGCGGTTGATCGAGCTCTTGAAATGCATGTTGCCCAGGCCGCCCTTGCCGCCGTGCGCCACCAGCAGACGATCGCCGTGCGCGACCAGGTCGCCGATGATCTCGTCGGTTTCGACATTGGTGACCACGGTGCCGACCGGCACCACAATGACCAGATCGTCGCCGCCCTTGCCGTAGGCCTGCCGCCCCATGCCGTTCTCGCCGCGCTGGGCGCGGAACTGCTTCTGGTGACGGAAATCGACCAGCGTATTGACGTTCTCGTTCGCCACCAGCCACACGCTGCCGCCGGCGCCGCCGTCGCCGCCGTCCGGCCCGCCGAGCGGAATGAACTTCTCGCGACGGAAGCCGATGCAGCCGTTGCCGCCGTTGCCGGCGATGACTTTGATTTCTGCTTCGTCTACGAGTTTCATAAGAGCCGGGAATGGGGAATGGGGATTCGGAAATCGTAAAAACAACAGCAAGGATTGTAGCGGCAGTGGAAGCTCCGGGTTTTCGCCTCTGCGAATCCCGAATCCCCACTCCCAAATCCCGGCTTACAAACGAAAAACCCCGCCGAAGCGGGGCTCCTCGCAGTACGTCGCGCCAGAATTACTCGGCGGCGACGACACTGACGGTGCGGCGCTTCTTCAGGCCCTTGGTCGAAAATTCGACCTTGCCGTCGACCAGCGCGAACAGCGTGTGGTCGCGACCGAGGCCGACGCCGGCGCCCGGATGGAACTGGGTGCCGCGCTGACGCACGATGATGTTGCCGGCTTCGATGGCCTGACCGCCGTAGATCTTCACGCCCAAGTACTTCGGGTTGGAGTCGCGGCCGTTGCGGGTGGAACCTACGCCCTTTTTATGTGCCATGGCGGCTTCTCCTTACTTGTTGTCGCCACCGGCAATGCCGGTGATCTCGATTTCGGTGTAGTGCTGACGGTGGCCCATCTGCTTGCGATGGTGCTTACGACGGCGGAACTTGACGATGCGCACCTTGTCGGCGCGGCCGTGGCCGACGACCTTGGCGGTGACGCTGGCGCCCTTGAGCGCGTCGCCGAGCGTGACGCCTTCGCCGTTGCCGAGCATCAGCACGGTGTCGAACTTGATTTCGCTGCCGGCTTCGACGTCGAGCAATTCGACGCGGAGCTTTTCGCCTTGCATCACGCGGTATTGCTTACCGCCGGTGACGAGAACTGCGTACATGACCAGGATTCCTCTGTAGTTATTTTGGTCGCTGCCGCGCCCAAGCGGGCGGACAGAAGCGGAATTGTAGCGGGGCCAAGGGCTTAGGGTCAAATCGCCCCAGCTTTGGTCCGTCGCCGCCCCAGCCGCGCCGGACGGCTCCGGCCTGTCGCCCACTCGAATGTGCCTTGTAGTGTGCTTTCAATGTGCTTTCTTGACCACTTGCACCCGTTCGTGGCCGTACGGACGCCGTCCGTCCGCCGGGTCGCGTCCGTGCGCAAAAAAAGCCGGTTCGACTGTGCAAATCCTGGCGGGAACATGATAAATCGGCGGTGCGCGTCCATTTTTCGTGATGTGCATCACACAATCATGGAAAGCACTATGCGCATCGACCTGTTAGACAACCTCATCAGCGACGTCTCCGGCCGCTTCGGCCTGACTAACGACAAGGCCCGCCAATTGGTCGGCGTCCTGATCGCCCTGATCTTCGACGAGAAACGCGGCGGCTTCGCCGGCTTCGTCCGCTTGTTCGAGCAGAAGGGCCTGGGGCGTCTGATCCAGTCCTGGGTCGGCACCGGCCCGAACGAATCGATCAGCGCCGCCCAGGTCGACCACATCTTCGGCGCGCCGCTGATCGGCGCGATCGCCGGCAAGCTCGGCGCCCCGGTCTCGGCCACCGCCGGCGCCATCGGCGGCCTGCTGCCGAACCTGATCAACGAGCTGACCGAGGGCGGCAAGGAGCCGACCGGCATCCCCGAAACCCTGAAGTCCTGGGTCGCGGGCATCGCCGACTGGCTCGGCGACCTCGGCCGCTTCGGTTGGGGCGCACTGGCGGCCGGCGCCGCCGCGGTGGGCGGTGCCGTCGCCGGCGGCGCGCGTGCGGTCGGCCACGCCGCCGACGCCACCGTCGACGCCGCGGCCTACGCCGCCAAGAAAACCGGCAGCGGCCTCGGCAAGATCCTGCCCTGGCTGCTGCTCGGCGCCTTGCTGATCGCCGCCTTCCTGCTGTTCAAGGGTTGCAAGAAGGACGAGGCCGTCGTCGCCGCGTCCGGCACCGACAGCTCGGTCTCCTCGACCGCGCCGATCGCGGCGCCGGCCGCTCAGGCCAACCCGCGCTTCAGCTTCGAGAACGTCGACGGCAAGGCGAGCGTCAGCGGCCAGGTCGCCAGCGACGCCGAGAAGACCAAGCTGCTCGATGCGATCAAGGCCACCTTCGGCGCGGACAACGTCAACGGCGACATCAGCGTCGACGCTGCGACCGCTCCGGCCGGCTGGATGGACAAGCTGATCGCCCTGCTGCCGGACCTGAAGGCCCGCGGCGTCAAGCTCGGCTTCGACGGCGACAAGATCGCCATCGACACCTCGGCGCTGCCGGAAGCGGAGCGTTTCGCGCTGTCGCAGAAGCTGCGCAGCGGTTTCGGCGGCTTCGAGATCAGCGGCCTGTGGGACAAGGCGATGGCGGCGTTGTCCTCGCTCAAGGCCGGCTTCAGCGCCGACGACCTGATCAAGGCGCTGAACCTGTCGGGCATCAACTTCGACACCGGTTCGGCCACGATCACCCGCGACAGCTACGAGACGCTCGCCAAAGCGGCCGAGGCCATCAAGGCCGCTCCGGCCGGCACCCGCATCGAAGTCGGCGGCCACACCGACAACACCGGCGACGCCGCGGCGAACCTGCAGCTCTCGCTCGATCGCGCCAACGCCGTCACCGCGAAACTGGTCGAACTCGGCGTGCCGGGCGAACAACTGCTCGGCAAGGGCTATGGTCAGGACAAGCCGGTCGCCGACAACGCCAGCGAAGAAGGCAAGGCGCAGAACCGTCGCATGGAATTCACCGTGCTCAAGTAAGCGGCGAGCGATCATGGATCGGAACAAAGGGCGCCTCGGCGCCCTTTGTTTTGCGACTGCGCCTCCGGCGCCCTTTGTTTTGCCGATGCGTCTCGGCGCCGTTCTTTCCTGGCGACTGCGCCTCGGTGCGGATCGTTGTTACGGCCGATCGGCGATGCGCGATGTTGCGCGCCTGCAACATCGCAACACTCGATATCGAACGTCGCGTTCGCAGCCTGCATTCACATCGCCTCTTCGCAGCGGAGCTTCGCAGCGCGCCTTCGCCCGTTGTCGCACGCCGCTTGAAGAACCGCGCATCCGATCAAGAAAAAACACGGCATCGCGACGCAAAGAGACCGACACAGTTCACAGTTCCGAAAGAAATTTTGCTCGAAGCGAAAATGCGCGCGAGCGCGCGCCCGCATCCGTTCGACGCAAAAAAACCCTTGATTTCCCGCATGGACGGATCGCCCTCACGATCGCGCCGTGCGCGCGCATCGGCGCCGTCTGTGAGCCCAGTCGCATTCATGCGGTCATGACGGCGTAAACGACACTTGCACGCACCCACCGGCCTCAATTAGCTTCGATCCCGAGCGACAGCTTGGGGTCGCGCGACAAGGAACAGCACTTCGTAGCGCAGCCTCTGCGACGCAGACGCGCCACGATGATGCCGTCGCGTTGAATTCCAGTATCCCGTGCATGCCGTTCGCAGTCGTCCGCCATACCGGTTTCCAGCGCTGGGGCTTCGCTCCTGCGCAACAGACGCATTCTCCCACCCACTCACGCCGCCTTGCGCGCGTGCAGGCAGACGAATGCGTCTTCGTCAGCAATCCCGCAGCCCGACCCGCTCCCGGATGGACGCCGGCCGGTTGCCCAAGGAAGTACCTCGGAGGTTTTCGGCACCGCCTCCGCGGACCAAGGCCCGACGCTCGACAGGGGATGCGAAGGGGATCATGCGCAACGAAAGGATCAAGGATGTTTGTCATGAATCGTAAAGAACGTTCATTGAAATGGACCGCACTGGCTATCGCGACCGCCGTACTCGTCGCTCCGGCTGCCTACTCGGGCAGCAAGCTGCAGACGTTCTCGAAGTTGCAGGGACCGAAAGCGACGACCTCGGCCAAGGCAGTGAAGAAGGCCGCCGCCCAGACCTACGACCGCTTCATCGTCACCCGCGCGCCCGGCGCGAACGCCAAGCTCAGCGCTGCCGCGGTCAATAAGCAGTACGCCAACGCCGCCGGCAAGCTCGGCATCGGTATCGCCCCGATGCGTACCCTGGCCACCGGCGCCAGCCTGATCCGCACCGACACCAAGCTCAATACCGCTGCCATGAAGGAGCTGGCGATCGAGCTGATGAAGGACCCGAGCGTGATCGCGGTCGAACCCGATCTGCTCAAGCACAAAACGATGGTCCCGAACGACCCGGGCTACGCGCAGCAGTGGCACTACAAGAACGGCCCGGGCGGCATCAACCTCGAACCGGCCTGGGACATCACCGATGGCGACGGCATCGTGGTCGCGGTGCTCGACACCGGCATCACCCCGCACACCGATCTCGACGCCAACATCCTGCCGGGCTACGACTTCATCATCGACCAGGAAGTCAGCGTCGACGGCGACGGCCGCGACGCCAACCCGAACGATCCGGGCGACTGGCACGCCGGCGAATGCAACATCTTCGGCATCCCGGAAGACAGCAGCTGGCACGGCACCCACGTCGCCGGCACCATCGCCGCGGCCACCAACAACGCCAGCGGCGTCGCCGGCGTGGCGCACGGCGCCAAGGTCCAGCCGGTGCGCGTGCTCGGCAAGTGCGGCGGCTACACCTCCGACATCATCGATGCCGTGACCTGGGCCTCGGGCGGCACCGTCACCGGCGTGCCGGACAACGCGACCCCGGCCGAAGTCATCAACCTCAGCCTCGGCGGCAGCGGCGCCTGCAGCGTGGCCGAACAGACCGCGTTCGACGCAGCGCGCGCGCGCGGCACCACCGTCGTCATCGCTGCCGGCAACTCGGGCGGCGACGTGGCCAACTTCTCGCCCGCCAACTGCGACAACGTCATCGCCGTGTCCGCGGTGGGCCCGACCGGCACCCTGGCCAGCTACTCGAACTTCGGCCCGAAGATCGACGTCGCCGCACCTGGCGGTTCCGGCGCGCAGCCGGCGGCCGACAACATCCTGTCGACGCTGAACCTCGGCCTGCAGGGCCAGGAAGGCCCGGGCTATGCCTGGATGGCCGGCACCTCGATGGCGGCGCCGCACGTCGCCGGCGTGGTCGCGCTGATGCAGTCCGCGGCGACCACGCCGAAGACCCCGGCCGAGATCGAGAAGATCCTGGTCAACACCGCTCATGTCGGCGGCCTGCCGGGCGGCTGCAGCTGGGCCAACCCCTGCGGTTCGGGCGTCGTCGACGCGCGTCACGCGGTCGCCGTGGCCAACGGCAGCGAGCCGCTGCCGCCGGATCCGCAGGCGCCGGAACCCGAGCCGCCGATCGAGCTGGAGAACGGCATCACCGTGACCAACATCGAAGTCGCGGCCAACGGCGTGATCAAGTACCAGTTGCTGGTGCCGAACGGCGCGTCGAACCTGTTGTTCGCCATGTACGGCGGCACCGGCGATTCGGACATCTACGTCAAGTACGGCGCAGAACCGACCAACACGTCCTACGACTGCCGTCCGTTCACCGCGAGCAACAACGAGACCTGCTTCTTCCCGACCCCGAAGGGCGGCGTGTGGTACGTCAACGTCAAGGGCTATCGCGCCTCGGCGGGCATGTCGCTGTACCCGAGCTTCGTCGACGCCAATTGGCCGCGTCGGGTCGATGCCAAGGCCAGTGCGCTGCCGAACCACCGCACCTCGGTCAACCTGTCGTGGGAGAAGGGCAAGAAGAACATCGACATCTACCGCAACGGCGCGATCCTCAAGACCGTGCGCAACACCGGCGCCAACACCGATACCTTCCGCATCATCGGCAGCGGCACCATGAGCTACAAGCTGTGCAACAACCAGACGCAGGAATGCGCGGATCCGGTGGAGATCCAGTACAACTCCAGCAAGTGATCGCAGCGTAGGCAATCGCGAAGGGCCCGGATCGCTGGGCCCTTCGTTTTTTCCGGGGATGGATCGGCGCCACTCGATCGACGGTCGTCGCCGCCGTCGCAGCGTTACGGCGCAGCGAACGCCCGCGCCAGACGGCTTCGGATCGACTAAGGCACTCCATCCCCGTCCCGGTCGACGCGGCCTGCGGTCGCTCATCGTCCGGCCACATTCGGCACGCTTCGGCCATCGCGCAAGCGCTCCATACTCACGAATCCCGGTTCCAGAACAGCGGAGACTTCATGCGCCATCCTTCATCCGCCCCACGCCGCCCCGCCCTCGCTCGCAGCGGCCTGTTGTTGGCCGTGCTGATCGCCGGCGCGGCCGGCTGCGACAAGCACTCCCCTCCGGCCGACGACAGCGCGACGGCGGCAACGCCGGCGCCGGTCGCCGCGCCGGTCGTGCGTTTCGACGCCAAGCTCAGCCTGGTCAACAACAACGGCGCGATCCGCTACGACGGCACCGTCGACAGCGAAGCCACCCGCAAGGCGCTGAGCACCGCCCTGACCCAGGCCTACATGGGCCAGATCAGCGGCAGCCTCAACGTCGACAAGGCCGCCAAGCCGGCCCCGTGGCAGGACAAGCTGCCGCAATTCGCCGCGGCGCTGACCATGCCCGGCGCCGCGGTGAGCTTCCAGGGCACCACCATCGAGCTCAGCGGCCAGGCCTCCGACGCCGACCGCGTGACCCTGCTCGAGAAAGCCAAGGCCTTGTTCCCCGGCTACAACTACGCCGGCCTGTTCGAGGGCGTCGGCGGCGCGGCCGCCTCCTCGGACGCAGCCGCGCAGGCCCTGGCCGCGCTCGAACCCGGCAAGGCCGGCAGCGCCGAGATCGTCAAGGCGCTGAACCTGATGAACCTGCGCTTCGACGAGGGCAGCGCGCGCATCGCGCCGGCCAGCCTCGACATCCTCAGCCGCGCCGCCAAGGCCCTGCAGGCCGGCCCCAAGGACGCGCGCTTCGAGATCGTCGGGCCCGGCGGCGGCGCCGGCCAACCGGCCGACAACGAAGCCCTGTCGCGCCAGCGCGCCGAAGCGGTCAAGGTCCAGCTGATCGTCGCCGGCGCCAACCCGGGCGCGCTCGACACCCGCGGCGAACCCGGCTCGGCGACCACGCCGCTGCGTTTCAATCCGGTCGAATGACCCGCCGGCCGCGGCCACCCGGCCCCGGTCTTGCAAGCTGAACCTGTCAGACGGGGGCCGACGGCCCCCGTCGTCTTTGCGCACTCGGCCGGGGCGCACGCCGGTGCGCGCCGGCCGCCGTCGCGGCCGCCATCGGTGAACCCCAGGCCCCACGGGCCTCGCGCGGCTGGTCCCAAGGCTTCCGTTTTCCGGATTTGCCCCCACCTAGCCCACTCGATACGCTCTTCTGTTCGCCGTCGCGTTTCGCGCCGGCAGCCCTCCCCCCTTGCAGGCACCCGATGGCGCTGGACTACATCCGCATCCGCGGCGCGCGGACGCACAACCTCAAGAACATCGATCTCGATCTGCCGCGCGACAAGCTGATCGTGATCACCGGCTTGTCCGGTTCCGGTAAATCCTCGCTGGCCTTCGACACGATCTACGCCGAAGGCCAGCGACGCTACGTCGAATCGCTGTCGGCCTATGCCCGGCAGTTCCTGTCGGTCATGGAAAAGCCCGATGTCGACCACATCGAAGGCCTGTCGCCGGCGATCTCGATCGAGCAGAAATCGACCTCGCACAACCCGCGTTCGACCGTCGGCACGATCACCGAGGTCTACGACTACCTGCGTCTGCTGTACGCAAGAGTCGGCGCGCCGCGTTGCCCCGACCACCACTACCCGCTCGAAGCGCAGACCGTCAGCCAGATGGTCGACCAGGCGCTGGCGCTGGACCCCGAGCAGCGCTACATGCTGCTGGCACCGGTGATCCGCGAGCGCAAGGGCGAGCATGCCCAGGTGTTCGAGCAACTGCGTGCGCAGGGCTTCGTGCGCGTGCGCGTCGACGGCGAGCTGTACGAAATCGACGCGGTGCCGCCGCTGGCGCTGCGGGTCAAGCACACCATCGAAGCGGTGGTCGACCGCTTCCGCCCGCGCGATGACATCAAGCAGCGCCTGGCCGAATCCTTCGAGACCGCGCTCAAGCTCGGCGACGGCATGGCCCAGGTGTATTCGCTGGACAAGGCCGATGCCGCGCCGCTGCTGTTCTCCTCGAAGTACAGCTGCCCGGTTTGCGATTACTCGCTGCCCGAGCTGGAACCGCGTTTGTTCTCGTTCAACTCGCCGGTCGGCGCCTGCCCGACCTGCGACGGCCTCGGCGTCGCCGAGTTCTTCGATCCGGCGCGCGTGGTCGTGCATCCGGAGCTGTCGCTGTCGGCCGGCGCGGTGCGCGGCTGGGACCGCCGCAACGCCTATTACTTCCAGTTGATCCAGTCGCTGGCCAAGCACTACAAATTCAACGTCGATGCGCCCTGGCAGTCGCTGTCGGCGACGGTGCAGAAGGCGGTGCTGTACGGCAGCGGCGATGAGCTGATCAGCTTCACCTACCTTACCGAGAACGGCGGCCGCAGCCAGCGCAAGCATCGCTTCGAAGGCATCGTGCCGAACCTGGAGCGCCGTTACCGCGAAACCGAGTCGGCCGCGGTGCGCGAGGAACTGGCCAAGTACATCAGCCAGCGCCCCTGCCCCGACTGCGGCGGCGCGCGCCTCAACCGCGCCGCGCGCAACGTGTTCGTCGCCGAACGCCCCTTGCCGGAACTGGTGGTGTTGCCGGTCGACGAAGCCTTGCAGTTCTTCAAGACCCTGGAGCTGCCGGGCTGGCGCGGCGAGATCGCGGTCAAGATCGTCAAAGAGATCGTCGATCGCCTGCGCTTCCTGGTCGACGTCGGCCTGGATTACCTGACCCTCGAACGCAAGGCCGATTCGCTGTCGGGCGGCGAGGCCCAGCGCATCCGTCTGGCCAGCCAGATCGGCGCCGGCCTGGTCGGGGTGATGTACGTGCTCGACGAACCCTCGATCGGCCTGCACCAACGCGACAACGAACGCCTGCTCAGCACCCTGACCCGGCTGCGCGATCTCGGCAACACGGTGATCGTGGTCGAACACGACGAAGACGCGATCCGCCTGGCCGACTACATCGTCGACATCGGCCCCGGCGCCGGCGTGCACGGCGGCGAAGTCGTGGCCCAGGGGCAGTTCGCCGACGTGCTGAAGGCGCCGCGTTCGCTGACCGGCCAGTACCTCAGCGGCAAGCGCAAGATCGAGATCCCCAAGAACCGCCACAAGCCGAATCCGAAGGCGATGCTGCATCTGCGCGGTGCCACCGGCAACAACCTCAAGGATGTCGACCTCGACATCCCCTCGGGCCTGTTGACCTGCGTCACCGGCGTATCCGGCTCGGGCAAGTCGACCCTGATCAACGACACCTTGTACGTGCTCGCCGCCAACGAACTCAACGGCGCCTCGCAGACGCCGGCGCCGTATCGTTCGATCGAGAACATGGAGTTGTTCGACAAGGTCGTCGACATCGACCAGTCGCCGATCGGCCGCACCCCGCGTTCGAACCCGGCCACCTACACCGGCCTGTTCACGCCGTTGCGCGAGCTGTTCGCGCAGGTGCCGGAAGCGCGCGCTCGCGGTTACTCGCCGGGCCGTTTCAGCTTCAACGTGCGCGGCGGACGCTGCGAGGCCTGCCAGGGCGACGGCCTGATCAAGGTCGAGATGCACTTCCTGCCCGACGTCTACGTGCCTTGCGACGTCTGTCACGGCAAGCGCTACAACCGCGAGACTTTGGAAGTCCTGTACAAGGGCTACAACATCAACGACGTGCTGTCGATGACGGTCGAAGCGGCGCTGAACCTGTTCGAAGCGGTGCCGACCATCGCGCGCAAACTGGAAACGCTGATGGACGTCGGCTTGAGCTACATCAAGCTCGGCCAGAGCGCGACCACCTTGTCGGGCGGCGAAGCGCAGCGCGTCAAGCTGTCGAAGGAATTATCGCGGCGCGACACCGGCCGCACCCTGTACATCCTCGACGAGCCGACCACTGGCCTGCACTTCCACGACATCGAGCATCTGCTGGTGGTCCTGCACCGCCTGCGCGACGACGGCAACACCGTGGTGGTGATCGAACACAACCTCGACGTGATCAAGACCGCGGACTGGGTCATCGACCTGGGCCCGGAAGGCGGCCATCGCGGCGGCACCATCCTCGCCACCGGCACGCCGGAGCAGATCGCCGCGCTGCCGCATTCGCATACCGGCCACTTCCTTGCCCCCCTGCTCGGCACGCCGAAGGCGGACGCGGCGAAGAAGAAGCCGGCGGCGAAAAAGCCCGTCACCACTGCGACCGCATCGCGCGCCAAGAAGAAATCCGCCGCATGACCGATACCCAGCAGCCGCCCGCGGGCGGCAAGAAAGCGGCGCCGCGCAAGCGTGCGCCGCGCAGCCGCAAGGCCGCCGCGGCTCCGGCCGCGGACCTCGCGACCGTTTCGAGCAATACCGCCGAGGCTGCCGCAGCGCAGGTCGCGGTGACCGTGCCGGCAACGCCGCCGGCGCTGATCCGGGTGCCCCTGTCGGTGCGCTGGCGCGACCTGGACGCCTTCAACCACGTCAACAACTCGAAGTTCCTCAGCTACCTCGAGGAAGCGCGCCTGCGTTGGATGGTGACCCTGCCCGGCCACGGCATGGACGAACACGTCGCCCCGGTGGTCGCGGCGGCGCATCTCAACTATCGCCGCCCGATCGAATGGCCGAACGAGCTCGACATCGAACTGTTCGTCGAGCGCCTCGGCAACACCAGCCTCAGCATCGGCCACCGCATCGTCGGCGCGACCGATACCTCGGCGGTGTATTGCGACGGCAACGTCGTGCTGGTGTGGATCCACCGCGAAACCGGCCAACCGGCCGCGCTGCCGGAGCCGGTGCGCGCGGCCTGCACGGCTTGACGATTATCTGATCGTCGTTCGAAGCGACGCCATTACGTCGTCGCATTCGGATCCTGCATGGGCCGTTGCTTCAGGGTAGGAGCGGCGCAAGCCGCGACATCGTCCTGGCGGCGCCGACGCAAGCGCGGTTTCGCGCTCGCGGCTTACGCCGCTCCTGCAGGGGAAAGACCGGAAGAACTCAGGGCGCGGCCTTACGCACCTCGAACTCGCCGAACAGCGAACCGCCGTCCTTGAGCGCGAACTCGACCGCGACGCGACTGCCTTCCTTGAGCGGCTTGTGCGGCTGCATCAACATCAAATGCAGGCCGCCCGGCTTGAGCTGGGCCGAACCGTCCGGGGCGATGCGCAGTTCGGGCACCGCGCGCATCTTGCTGACGCCGTCGACGATACGGGTCTCGTGCAGGGACACATCGGCGAACGCCGCGCTCTTGGCGGAGACGATGGTCACCGGCACCGAGCAGCGATTCTCGATGCGGCCGAAGCCGGCCATCATCGGCATCTGCATCGGCGGCATCCGCACCCAACCGTCGCGGACCTGCGCCGCGCAGGCCTTGCCCGCGGGTGCCTTGGCTTGTTGCACGGCGCGGCCTTGCGCGCCGGCCTGAAATACCGACGCCGCGGCCAGCATGGCGGCGAGCGTCAACCCCGTTCGGATGCCAGATACGTTCATCGGCCTATGATACCTCCCGCCTGTGGAGGAGTTGACCATGAAGGAGTTGACGATGAAGCATCCGCTCAGCCTGCTCGCCCTGGCCTGTTCATTGGCCGCCTGTTCCGGCGCACCGACCGGCGACGCCGACAAACCTTCGGCCGGCCCCGCCGCAGGGTCCGAGGCTCCTGCCGAAGCCCCCGCCAGCGATGCGCCCGGCGGCGAAAGCCGGCTCACCGTCTACAGCGGCGACTACGAGGCGCTGGCCAACGCGCGCGCACCCAATGTCGGCATGCCCGGTTACGCCCTGGTCGAACGCCCTCTGCGCTACGCGCTAAAGAGCGGCCGCAATGCGCTGTCCAGCAAGTCCCTGCCCCCGTCGATGGACACCGAGGCCGCGGTACTGCAGCCGCGCAGCAACGGCATCGCGATCGTCGGACAACGCTACATCGCCCCGGTCTCGGGTGCGCAGAACGTGGTCGGCGTGGCGATCGGCCGCAAGGTCACGGTCGAACACACCGCCGGCGGCGCCAAGCAGACCGACAGCGGCCTGCTGTTGTCGGCCGGCGACGGCCTGACCCTCGCGCTCGACGACGGCCGCATCAAGGTGATCCGCAGCTACGACAGCTTCAGTCTGGTCGACAACGACAACCTGCTGCCGCGCGAATCGGCCTTGCAGTGGACGGTCAACGCCGACAAGGCCGGCGACGCCGACTTCGTGCTGTCGTATCCGATGGGCGGCATGGCCTGGCGCGCCGAGTACCTCGCCACCTTGACCCCGGGCCAGGGCTGCAAGCTCGCGCTCGACGGCGCCGCGCTGGTCGCCAATCGTTCCGGCTCGGGCTTCAACCAGACCCGATTGAGTCTGGTCGCCGGCGAGCCCAATCGCACCCGTCGCGAGGAAATCGGCGTCATGGGCGGCCACGCCGAACGCTTCGCGGCCGCGCCGATCGCCCAGGCCGCCGATGCGGCGATGCCGGTCGAGCGCGCCGCCGGCGAGTACCACGCCTACGATCTGCCGCAGCCGGTCACCCTCGGCAGCGGCAGCACCGAACGCATCGCCCTGTTCCCGCGCAACGGCGCGGTCGCCTGCGAACGCATCTACGCGATCGAGGCCGGCGACAACGACTGGCGCCCGCCGACGCCGTTGATCGATCCGAACTTCCAGGGCCAGACCGGCGACGTGCCGGTGATGTCCAAGGTCGAGTTCAAGAACGACAAGGCCTCCGGCCTCGGCCTGCCGCTGCCGGCCGGACGCGTGCGCGCCTTCGACGGCAAGGATTTCCTCGGCGAATCGCAACTCGCGCACACGCCGCAGGGCGCCGAGATCCGCCTGCAACTCGGCAAGGTCTTCGACCTCAGCAGCACCCGCGAAGCGAGCGGTTTCCAGCTCGACCGTACCGGACGCACCATCACCGAATCGTTCGCGGTGACGATCAAGAACGCAAAGAAGCACGAGGCCACGGTTCGGGTGATCGAACCCTTGCCGCGCTGGACCGATTGGGAGATCGTGTCGTCCAGCCTGCCGTCGAAGAAGAAGGACGCGCGCCACGCCCAGTTCGAAGTGGCCGTGCCCGCCGGCGGCGAAACCAAGCTGACCTACACCGTGCGCTATCGCTGGCCCCAGGACGTCAAACCATGAGCTTCGTAGAAACCCAGACCCACGGCGACATCGTCGAAATCCGCCTGGCGCGCGCGCCGGTCAACGCCCTCAACCCGCAGTTGTGCAACGAAACGCGCGAAGCCATCGAACAGGCCGTGCACCACGGCGCCCACGGCATCGTCCTCAGCGGCGGGCCGAAGGTGTTCTCGGCCGGCCTCGACGTGCCGTATCTGCTCTCGCTCGGCGACCAGCGCGATCACCTGCTGCTGGCGTGGCAGGCCTTCTTCGGCCTCGCCCGCACCCTCGCCGCGGCGCCGCTGCCGGTGGTCGCGGCCTTGGGCGGCCATGCGCCGGCCGGCGGTTGCGTGCTCGCCCTGTGCTGCGACTACCGCATCATGGCCTCGGGCCCGTACCGCATCGGCCTCAACGAAACCCAGGTGGGCCTGGTCGCACCCGAAGGCATCCAGCGTCTGATGCGGCGCGTGGTCGGCGCTTATCGCGCCGAACGCCTGCTGGTCGGCGGCGAGATGGTTGATGCCGACACCGCCCTGCAGATCGGCCTGGTCGATGAATTGGTCGAGATCGAAAACGTCGCCCAGCGTGGCCGGGTTTGGCTGGAGCAACTGCTGAGCCTGCCGCGCAGCGCGATGCTGCACACCCGCCAGCTCGCCCGCGCCGACCTGGTCGAAGCCCTGCGTCCGGAGCACATCGAGCTCGACCGTTTCGTCGATGCCTGGTATTCGCCGGACACGCAGAGCGCACTGAAGGCGCTGGTGGCGAAGCTGGGCAAGTAAAACGAGTAGAGAGTAAGTAGTAGTGAGGAACGAGCAGGAGCCAAAGCCGGCTTCGCTCTTACTCACTACTCGCCCCTAGTAACTCACTGCTGCTCAGAGCAGCCACACCTCGACCCGCTCGTTGCGATAGCGCGAACCGGCATCGCGGGCGATCGGGTTGCGCGCACCGCCCGGCTGCGCAGCCGCCAGCGGCAGGGCCGTGCCCATGCCGCGCGCCTGCTCGACCCGCAGGCCGCGCGACATCAACTCCTGGGCGACCAGGTCGGCGCGGTCGTTGCTCATCATCATCGCCGCCATCGTCGAACCGGCACTGGCGTCGGCGAATCCGACCACCAACAATCGCCGGCCGCGATTCGGCGGCAGCGCCATGAAGCTGCGCAGGCGATCCAGATCGCGCACCGCACGGCTGTCGAACACGTTCGCGGCGACGCCGCTTTCGCCGGGCCCACCGAAGTTGAAGCGCAGGCTCAACGGCAGACGTACCGCGCGGCCGACCAGTTCGCGATACTCCGCCGGGCCGGCCGACACCGGCCGCTCGCGTCCCGGCACCAGGGTCACCGCGAGATGGCCGCTGCGCGCGACCGCGCGCTGACCGGCGCGGGTCATCGCATACAAGGCGAAGCTGCGGCTCAACGCGCCCATCATCTGGCCGCCGTAGAGATACAAGCGCCGGCTCAAGGGATAGTCCTCGCTCAGCACCTCGGTGCGGGTCGGCGCGACCGCGCGCCCGCCGTCGGCGATCGCCACCGGCTTGGTGTCGGCGCCGTAGTGCTCGCCGATCGGGATCAGGCCGATCGCCAAGGGATCGGCCGCGACCGCCGCGATCAATTCGCGTGCGTTGCGATGGCGCTGCGCTTCGCCGAACGCCGTGCCGAGCATGACCCGGTCGTTCATCAGGTCGCGCACTGCACCGGCGCCGGGATCGAGATGCAGCCGTACCTCGCCCTGGCCGCCGCCGAATTCGCGCCAGTCGCGCGACTGGCCGGCGAACAAGCGGCGCAACTGGGCGAAGTCGAGGCGCACGACCGGATTGCGGCGATTGACCACGACCGCGACGCCGTCGAGCGCGACCACGAACTCCTGGTCCTGCGAACCGAGGTCGCCGAGCTGCCAACCGGCATCGAGTTCGGCTGCGTTCGGCCGTCGCGCCATCATCGCGATCTGCGCCTGCCCTTCGACCAGATCGGTGAAGCCCTGCGCCGAATCGCTGCCGGCGATCTCGACGATCAGCGGCTGGCCGTCGCGACTGGCGTGGATTTCGGTCAAAGCCGGGCGCGGCCGGCGGGTGCGAATGCTGGAGTAGCCGATGTCGCGCAGCCAGGCCTCGGCCAGGCTCGGCACCAGCACATGACCGAGCGTTTGAGAACCGTGGATACGGACGCGTTCGGCGTCCTGGGCACGGGCGGGAAACGCAATCGCGGACAACGATGCGAACAAGAACAACACGAGCGGCAACACAACGGCACGCGACATGGCGCGCACTCCCCCTGTACGAACTGCGCGCAGGATGGGTGCGGCCTGTGACGCTGCGATTACGCGACGGCAAGCACAGTAATGACGAAGTGGAATGCCCTTATTTCGTCAAGCTGCAACAAGCGTGCGGCAAGCAGCCGCGAGTCGCAGAAGCGGGGCAATATCCGCGATGCGCGCAGGCGCTTGCGGATCGCGACGCAACCGGTAGCTACGCAGTCGCGGCTTGTGCCGCAGGAAATCCAGTCGGGCGCCGCCCCCTAAAGCCGCTGCGCGCTGTTGTCGTTGTCATTGTCGTTGTTGTGAAGATTTTGCTGTTGTTGTTGCTGTGCGACGTGTAGCACTAGCGAAGGCAATCGAAGACCCGGAGGGCGGCGCGCAAGGATGCGCGCCGTTTTTCATCGGGACATGGATGTCCCGTATGAAAAATCCCTGCGTTGGCAGCGAACGTGCGGGCTTGTGATTCAAAGAAAAGCATTTTTCTTTGGTTACCTTTCTTTTGTTGCTTATGACAAAAGAAAGTAACCCGCCGCTTTAGTGGCGGAAGCTCTTGGCGTTTGACCTTGCTTCTCGAGATGCCACAGCAAGAGCAGAGCTTCCGTCCGCTAACGCGGCCGGGTTACTTTCTTTTGCTAAGCCCAAAAGTCCGTCTGGATTCCCTTCGGTCAAAGCT